>DASVUG010000105.1:0-4840 GCA_036387155.1 Pseudonocardia sp.
GCACCGCCGGCTCCCGCTCCGTGAGGCCCTCCCACTCGGGCGTCCCGCGCGACAGCGACCGCACCATCGCCGAGGCGCCGTGGGCGTCGAACGCGCTGCTGCCGCGGGCGACGGTGCGGACCGCGCGCACCAGCCCGGCCCCCGGCACGCCGAAGTCCGCCGGGTCGGTGGGGTCGAACCCTCTGATCGGGCAGGCCCGCGCCCTCCGGACGGCTCTTGTCGCCCCTTCCGGCTGCGGCCTACGGTCCGACCAGGACCAGCGAGGAGGAGCCCGTGACCGAGGAGCCCAGCCCGCGCGACACCAGCGCCCGCGACGACGTCGCCCAGCCGACCGGGGAGGGGCCCGTCGAGGAGCTCCTGGTCGAGGAGGTCTCGATCGACGGCATGTGCGGTGTCTACTGACGTCCCGCAGGAACCGGGACCGCCCGACGCGGCACCGCCCGACCCGGCGCCCTTCGACCCCGGGCGCCCGCACCGCTGCAGCCCGTCGGTCGCGGTGCGGCCCGAGCCCTTCGGGGCGCTGCTCTACCACTTCGGCACCCGCCGGCTGTCGTTCCTGAAGACCCCGCAGCTGGTCGCCGTCGTGACCGGCCTGGCCGACCACCCGGACGTGCACGCCGCCCTGTTCGCCGCGGACGTGCCCGCCGCCCAGCACCCGGCCTACCTGCGGGCCCTGGCCGGCCTGCGCGGGAACGGCACGATCGAGGAGCGCGCATGAAGCTGGTCGACCACTTCCAGCACGGCCTGTCCTCCCCGATCTGCCTGACGTGGGAGCTGACCTACGCCTGCAACCTCGCGTGCGTGCACTGCCTGTCGTCGTCGGGGCGGCGCGACCCGCGCGAGCTGACCACCGACGAGTGCAAGGCGGTGATCGACGAGCTGGCGCGGATGCAGGTCTTCTACGTCAACGTCGGCGGCGGCGAGCCGACCGTGCGGCCGGACTTCTGGGAGCTCCTGGACTACGCGGTCGACCACGACGTCGGGGTCAAGTTCTCCACGAACGGCGTCCGGCTCGACGAGCGGCGGGCGGCGCGGCTGGCCGCCACCGACTACGTCGACGTCCAGATCTCGCTCGACGGCGCGACGGCCGAGGTCAACGACGCGGTTCGCGGCCCCGGCTCCCACGCGACGGCGCTGCGGGCGCTGGCCAACCTGGCCGACGCCGGCTTCGCGAAGCCGAAGATCAGCGTGGTCATGACGCGGCACAACGTCGACCAGCTCGACGCCTTCGCCGAGCTCGCCGACCGCTTCGGCGCCCAGCTCCGGATCACCCGGCTGCGCCCGTCCGGCCGCGGCGCCGACGTCTGGGACGAGCTGCACCCCACGGCGGCGCAGCAGCGCACGCTGTACGAGTGGCTCGTGGCGAACGGTGACGGCGTGCTGACCGGCGACTCGTTCTTCCACCTGTCGGCCTACGGGGAGGCCCTGCCGGGGCTGAACCTGTGCGGGGCCGGGCGGGTGGTCTGCCTGATCGACCCGGTCGGCGACGTGTACGCGTGCCCGTTCGCGATCCACGAGGAGTTCCGGGCCGGGAACGTCCGCGCGCCGGGCGGGTTCGCCGGCGTGTGGCGGGACTCGGAGCTGTTCGCCGACCTGCGCCGCCCGCAGACGGGCGGGGCGTGCACGTCGTGCTCCGCGTTCGACTCGTGCCGGGGCGGGTGCATGGCCGCGAAGTTCTTCACCGGCCTGCCGCTCGACGGACCGGACCCGGAGTGCGTGCGCGGGTTCGGCGAGCAGGCCCTGGCCGCGCGGACGGCCGGGACGCCGGTCCCGCGCTCGGACGTCGACCACTCGCGGACGCGCCGGGGCCGGGGGCCGGTGCCGCTGACGTTGACGGCGCGCCGGCCACCGTCCCGCCCTGCACCGGCGCGGCCGGACCGGGCCTGCGACGAGCACCCCCTCGCCGGGTTCGTCCCCGCCGGCACCGCGAGCTGACCGCCCGGCCCGATCCCCTGGAGGCGCCCGTGCCCCGTCCCACCTGGTTGAGCAACCCGTGGGCCGAGAACCCGTGGTTCGAGTCCGTCGCCGTCGCGCAGCGCCGCGCGAAGCGGCGCCTGCCTGCTCCGGTCTACGGGGCGCTCGTCGCGGGCTCGGAGCGGGGCCAGACCGCCGAGGACAACACCGCGGCCTTCGCCGAGCTCGGGTTCGCCCCGCACGTCGCCGGCCACCACGCCGGGCGCCGTCTCGCCACCTCGCTCATGGGCGTGCCGATCTCCCTGCCCGTGGTGATCTCCCCGACCGGGGTGCAGGCCGTGCACCCCGAGGGCGAGGTCGCCGTCGCCCGCGCCGCCGCCGCGCGCGGCACCGCGATGGGGTTGAGCAACTTCGCCAGCAAGTCGGTGGAGGAGGTGGTCGCGGCCAACCCGGACACGTTCTTCCAGATGTACTGGACGGGCGAGCGCGACGTCATGGTCGAGCGCATGGAGCGCGCCCGGACCGCCGGGGTGAAGGGCCTGATCGCGACGCTGGACTGGTCGTTCTCGATGGGCCGGGACGGGGGGAGCCCGGAGATCCCGGAGAAGGTCGACCTGAGGACGGCCGTGCGGTTCGCCCCGCAGGTGCTCGCGCGGCCGCGGTGGCTGTGGGAGTTCGCGCGCAGCGGCGCGCTGCCCGACCTCACCGCGCCCAACCTCACCACCCGCGGCGGCAGCGCGCCGACCTTCTTCGGCGCCTACTACGAGTGGATGACCACCACGCCGCCCACGTGGGACGACGTCGAGTGGATGCGCAAGGAGTGGGGCGGGCCGTTCATGCTCAAGGGGGTCTGCCGGGTCGACGACGCCAAGCGCGCGGTCGACGCCGGCGTCACCGCGATCTCGGTGTCCAACCACGGCGGCAACAACCTCGACGGCACCCCGGCCAGCATCCGGGTGCTGCGGCCGGTCGTCGAGGCGGTCGGCGACCAGATCGAGGTGACCCTCGACGGCGGGATCCGGCGCGGCTCGGACGTCGTCAAGGCCCTGGCCCTGGGCGCCCGCGCCGTGCTGGTCGGGCGGGCGTACCTGTGGGGGCTGGCCGCGAACGGGCAGGCCGGGGTGGAGAACGTCCTCGACATCCTGCGCAGCGGGATCGACTCGGCCCTGCTCGGCCTCGGGCTGACGTCGATCGACGAGCTCACCCCGGACCACCTCGTCGTCCCCGCCGGCTTCCACCGCGCCCTCGGCGTGCCCGCCGCCTAACCGGGTGGTGAGGGCGGAGCGGGCGGGCGGGGACGTCGGGGCGTCGGGCCGCGTCGTCCTCGACCGGCGCGTCCTCGACCGGCCCGTCCGCGGCCGGGGCGGGGGCCTGCTGCTGCTCGGCGGGTCGCCGTGGCACGTGGTGCGGCTCGCGGCGTCGGCGGCGGACCTGGTCGGGCGGCTGCGCGCGGCGGGTCCGGCCGGCCTGGTGCCGTCCGGGCGCGCCGACCGGGCCGCGGCCGCCGCGCTCGTCGAGCACGGCTTCGCCCACCCCGCCGCCCCCGGCCGCGCCGGCGCCGCGCCCGCCGCGGACAGGATGGCGGTGGTGGTCCCGGCGTACGGCCGGCCCGACCTGCTGGCCGCCTGCCTGGCGTCCGTGGGCGGGCGGGGGCTCGAGGTCGTCGTGGTGGACGACGCGTCGCCCGACGAGGCCGCGGTCGCCCGCGCGGTGCGGGTCGGGGGCGCGCGGCGGGTGCGGCACGCCGCCAACCGCGGCCCCGCCGCGGCCCGCAACACGGGCCTCGCCGCGACGTCCGCGCCGGTCGTGGCCTTCCTCGACTCCGACTGCACCGCCGACCCGGACGACCTCGCGGCGCTGCTCCCGCTGTTCGACGACCCGCGGGTCGGCGCCGTCGCCCCCCGCGTCCGGCCCCGCGACCCCGCCCCGGGACCGCCGACGCGGCGCGGGGCCCCGTCGCTGCTGGCCCGGCACGAGGCGGCCCGCTCGGCGCTGGACATGGGTCCCCACCCGGCCCTGGTCCGGCCGGGGGCCGCCCTCGGGTTCGTGCCGTCCGCGGCGCTGCTGGTGCGGCGGGCGGCGCTGGACGGCGGGGCGTTCGACCCCGCGCTGCGGCTGGGCGAGGACGTCGACCTCGGCTGGCGGCTGGCGGCCGCCCGCTGGCACGTGCGGTACGAGCCCGCGGCGACGGTGTGGCACGCCGCTCGCGTGCGCCCGGGGGAGTGGCTGCGGCGGCGGTTCGACTACGGCACGTCGGCCGCCGACCTCGACCGCCGGCACCCGGGCCGGCTCGCCCCCGCCCGCCCGTCGGCGTGGAACCTGGCGGCGCTCGCGCTGCTGGTCGCCGGCCGCCCGGCCACCGCGACCGCCGTCACCGCCCTGGCCACGGCCCTGCTCCACCGGCGCCTGCGCACCGTCGGCGCCGCCCCCGGCCTCACGGCCCTGATCGTCGCGAAGGGCCTGGCCGCGGACGCCCTGGCCCTCGGCCACGCCCTGCGCCGCGAATGGTGGCCGCTGGGCTGGGCGGCGCTGGTCCGGGCGGCGCGAGTCGGCACGTTCTGGCCCGCGAGTGTGACGTCCGGGCCCGGAAACGTGTACCGAGACGTGACGTTCGCGGGCCGATTCCTGCCGACTCGCGGGGACTACGGGCGGCGGCTCGCGCGGGCGGCGGCGGGGGCGATGCTCGCGCCGCTGGCGCTGGAGTTGCTGCGCGGCCTGCGCTCGGCCGGCCCCGACGCGCACCTGCGCGCCCTCTCCGAACGAGCCGGGCCCGTCGGCGACGCGACCGTGCGGGTCGACCCCGTCCGCTACGTCCTGCTGCGGCTCGCCGAGGACGCCGCCTACGGCAGCGGCGTGATCGTCAGCGCGTTGCGCGGGCGCCGCCCCCGCGCGCTGCTCCCCGTCGTCCGGCTCCCGGGTCGGCGCC
>DASVUG010000106.1:0-2974 GCA_036387155.1 Pseudonocardia sp.
CGCCCCGCCGAGGGTGATGGTCTTGAGCTGCGGGACGACCAGCGGCATGAGCCCGTGCGCGAGGGTGGCGTCGACCAGGTCCTCGTAGGTGGTCATGCCGGCGACGTCGGCGGTCCGCGCCACCGGGTCCACCGCGATCACGCCGGCCAGGCCGGAGGCGTCGAGCGTGGCGGGCGGGGCCCCGAACCGGAAGAGGTTCGAGCTGGGTTTCGCCAGGCGCACCCGGGTGCCGGCGGGGAGCTCGCGGAAGCGCCGGACCAGGTCGTCGGCGGCGGCGACGTGGTCGGCAGCGCGGTCGATCACGGTCACGGGCCGCACGTTAACGGCCGGCAGGCCCGTCCGGAAGCCGCGGAAAGTAACAGTCGACGGGGGCGACGACGCCCGTTCGGACGACGCGCGACGGGCCGTGTTCGAATAGGGCGGTGACCGAGCCCGTGCAGAACACGACCTTCGCCAGCAACGGCGGGACCGCCCACGGCTACCTCGCCGTCCCCGGGTCCGGGCGGGGCCCGGGCGTCGTCGTGATCCAGGAGTGGTGGGGCCTCACCACGCACATCAAGGACGTGACCGACCGGCTCGCCGCGGAGGGCTTCGTCGCACTGGCCCCGGACCTGTTCGGCGGCGCGACGACCCACGACGCGGACGAGGCCGGCGCGCTGATGTCCGCGCTGCCGGTCGACAAGGCGGCGCAGGACCTGGGCGGGGCCGTCGACTTCCTGCTCGGCCACGAGGCCGTCACCTCGTCGTCGGTCGGCGCCGTCGGGTTCTGCATGGGTGGCGGTTTCGTCATCGTGCTCGCCGCGCAGCAGGGCGACCGCGTGGGCGCCGCCGTGCCGTTCTACGGGGTCCTCAAGGAGGACTACCCGGACCTGTCCGGGCTGACGGCGCCGGTGCTGGGCCACTTCGGCGAGGAGGACGCGTTCACCACCCCCGACGCCGCCCGCGCGCTGGCCGAGCGGATCGAGCGGGAGTCGGGGGTGACCCCGCAGTTCTTCTTCTACCCGGCGGGCCACGCGTTCTTCAACGACGAGAACCTGCTGGGCACCCACGACGCCGAGCAGGGGGCGCTGGCCTGGAGCCGGACGGTGGCGTTCCTGCGCGAGCGGCTGGGCTGAGGCCCCGGGGCGGCGTCAGCGCCGCCCGCGGACGAGGGCCGGGATCGCCGAGAGCCCCGTCGTCGGGCGGAACGCCTCCGCCGCGGCCGTCAGGGCGCCGTACTCGTCGGGCGCCAGGGTGATCTCGGCCGCGGCGGCGTTGCTCTCCACCTGGGCGACGCTCGACGCGCCGGGGATCGCCACGACGTGCGGGTGGTGGATCGTCCAGGCCAGGGCGACCTGCGCGGGCGTCGCGCCGTGCGCCGCCGCCACAGCGCGCAGGGTGTCCAGCAGCGGGGTCGCGGCCCGCAGGTTCTCCGGCAGGAACATCGCGTTGGCCTGGCGGATGCGGTTCGTCGGCCGGTTGTCCGCGTCGTAGCGGCCCGACAGCAGGCCCTGGGCCAGCGGGCTGTAGGCGATCACGACGTGGCCGGTGCGGGCCGCCCACGGCAGCAGCTCCGCCATCGGCTCGCGGTGCACCAGGCTGAACTGCACCTGGTCGGACAGCACCACGCCGCCCAGGTCCACCTCGGAGCGCTGCCAGCGGCGCAGCGGGTAGTTCGACACCCCGACCTGGTCGACGACGCCGACGTCGCGCAGCGCGCGCATCCCGCGCATGGCCGTGCCGTCGCGGACCACCGGGTTGGGCCAGTGCACCTGGTAGAGGTCGATGGTGCGCACCCCGAGCCGCTGCGCGCTGGCCACGCCGCGCTGCTGCACGACCGCGGCCGTGGGCACCACCGGGAACACCTTGGACGCGATGACCACGTCGTCCGTGCCGCCCGAGGCGCGCAGGGCGTCGCCGAGGATCCGCTCGCTGCGCCCGAAGCCGTACACCTCGGCGGTGTCGAAGACCGTGATGCCCAGCTCCCGGGCCCGGGAGACGATCCGGGCGGCCTCGGCGTCGTCGTACCCGCCGCCGTAGCCCCACTCCCGCGACCCGAACTGCCAGGTGCCCAACCCGATCACTGAGTACCGCTTGCCCGACGACCCGGCGCGGATGCCCTCGACGTAGCGCATACCCCCCGGTCTACCCCTCCGGGTCGACGCGTGCACCACGGCCTCCCGGTCCCGTCCGGTCGAATCGGCGTGAACCCGGTACAACGTGCCGGTGGCCTTCCGGTTGACACCGCACGAACGTGGCTTCTACCCGCTGTTCACCCGCGCGGCGGAGAACATCGCCGTCGCGGCGGACCAGCTCGCGGCGCTCGTCGCGGCCGACCCGGCGGGCCGCCCGGAGCTGGCGGCCCGGGTCAAGGACGCCGAGCGGGCGGGCGACGAGCTGACCCACGAGATCATGGTCAAGATCAACACGACGTTCGTGACGCCGTTCGACCGCGAGGACATCTACCGCCTCGCCGGGGCGCTCGACGACGTCGTGGACGCCATGGAGGAGGCTGCCGACCGGATCGTGCTCTACCGGCTCGGCGCGCTCCCCGACGGGGTCCGCGCGCAGGTGGAGGTGCTGCAGCGGGCGGCGGCGGTGACCGCGGGGGCGATGCCGCGGCTGGAGGGGTTGGCCGAGCTGCAGCACTACTGGATCGACGTCAACTCCCTCGAGGAGGAGGGCGACGCGCTGTACCGGACGCTGCTGGGCGACCTGCTCGCCCCGCCGGACCCGGCCCCACCCGCGGACGTGCTCACGCTGCTCAAGACCAAGGAGATCGTCGAGATCCTGGAGGAGGCGGCGGACGCCTTCGAGACGGTGGCCAACACCGTCGAGAGCATCGCCGTCAAGGAGGCGTGACGGTGGAGCTCGCCGCGGTCGTCGTGGTGGTCGTCGTGGCGCTCGGGTTCGACTACACCAACGGCTTCCACGACGCGGCCAACGCGATCGCCACGTCCGTGTCGACCCGCGCGCTGGCCCCGCGCACCGCGCT
>DASVUG010000107.1:0-15096 GCA_036387155.1 Pseudonocardia sp.
GCCCGGGCGCGGCTGCGCCCGGCGTTCCCCGTCGCGGCGGTGGCCGAGACCGACCTGCTGGAGCGACCGCTCCCCACCCCCCGGGCGCTGGTCGGCGGGGCGGACGGCGACGACGTGGCGCTGGAGCTGCGGCCGTTCCAGATCGTCACCCTGCGGCTGGGTCGGGCCCGGGACGGCGGGCCGGCCGACCGGGCGTGAGCGAGCGCAGCGAGCGAACCATCGGCACAGCGCGTCGCGCAGGGTTGAACTCCTCTGGGTCGACCGAGCGCAGCGAGGGAGTGCGGTGAGCCGGTGCCCCTGCCGGCCGGTCAGCGCCGGCGGGTGCGGCGCAGCGCGGGGGAGTCGACCTGCTCGCCGAGCAGCACGAGGCACGACCGGACGGCCTGGCGGCGCAGGCCCGCGTCCAGGCTCGGCAGGCTGCGGGCCAGCTCGTCCAGGATCGACGCGAGGGCGAACGCCACGTGCTGGTGGGACAGCCCGGCGTACGCCGAGCGGATGGCCTCGTCGCGCAGCCGGCGCGCGCCCCGCTCCAGCAGCTCCCGATCCGCGCGCAGCCGTCGTCGCTCGTCCTCGTGCACCCGTTCCCCCTCTCGACCACCACGTGCGGTCCGAGGGGAAGCCGGACGACCCCAGGATGCCGCCCGCCGCGCCGGGGCGCCACCGGTCCGGCACCGGCCGAGGATCGACGGCGCCGACCGGGCGACGCACGGTGGGGGCAGCGTGGAACGGATCGAGCACGGGCGGTAACGTCCCGGTCTCGAAGCGGTGTCGGAAGTGACACCCGTGCTCCCCCGGAGGGCCCCGTGATCCGCCTCGTCGCTCCGCTGACCGTCACCTTCGGCGTGCTCACCCTGGTCGCCGCACTGGCGATGTCGATGATCGCCGTCCCGCTGGCGATGGCCACGATGGTCGCCGGGTTCTGCTGGTCGGTGGAGCGGCCGGGGCGCGGGGTGCCGTGCAGCTGGTGCCAGGCCGGTTGCGTCGAGTGCCGCGAGCGGATCGAGCTCGGCGCCCACTGACGGCGGGCGGGCGCCCCCGCCCCGCCGCACCGCCCCGGCGCGGCTGGCACGATGGGTGGCGTGACTGCACCCCACGCCAAGACCGCGACGCTGCGGACCTCCGAGGGCGACATCCGCATCAACCTGTTCCCCGACCACGCCCCGAAGACGGTCGCGAACTTCGTCGGCCTCGCGAGCGGTGAGAAGAGCTACTCGCAGCCCAACGCCGGCGGCGGCGACTCCGGCCCGTTCTACGACGGCTCGGTGTTCCACCGGGTGATCCCGGGCTTCATGATCCAGGGCGGCGACCCGACGGGCACCGGCCGGGGCGGGCCCGGCTACCAGTTCGCCGACGAGTTCCACCCCGACCTGCGCTTCGACCGGCCCTACCTGCTCGCGATGGCGAACGCGGGGCCCGGCACGAACGGCTCGCAGTTCTTCATCACGGTGGGTCCCACGCCGCACCTCAACCGCAAGCACACCATCTTCGGCGAGGTCGCCGACGCCGAGTCGCGCGCCGTCGTCGACGCGATCGCCACGACGTCCACCGACCGTTCGGACCGCCCGCTCACCGAGGTCGTGATCCAGCGCATCGAGATCGCGGACTGACGTGTCCCACCCCGCCGGAGCACCTGTCCCGCCGGAGCGCGGCGGCCCGCCGGCGCCGGGCTGGCGGGTGCCCGGCGGGGCGGCCCCGGGCGCCCCGGGGTTCCCGCCCGCTGCTCCGCCCGCCGGCCCGGCCGCGTGCGTCCGGCACCCGGACCGGGCCACCGCGCTGACCTGCACCCGCTGCGAGCGTCCCGCCTGCCCCGAGTGCCTGCGGGAGGCGTCCGTCGGCCACCAGTGCGTCGACTGCGTGGCGCAGGGGCGCCGCGGCGTGCGGCGGGGGGTCACGGTCGCCGGGGCCGCTCCCGGCGCCCGGCCCGCGGTGGCCGCCGCGCTCATCGCCACCAACGTCGCCGTGTTCGCCTGGACGGCCCTCAGCGCGCAGTCCGTCCTCGCCAACGCCCGGGCGCCGCTGTTCCGCGCCTGGGGCCTGGTCCCCGTCGCCGTCGCCGACGGCGAGTGGTGGCGGCTGGTGACCTCCGGGTTCCTCCACTTCGGCCCGGTGCACCTGGTGTTCAACATGATGGCGCTGTGGGTCATCGGCCGCGACGTCGAGGCGGCCCTCGGGCACGGCCGGTTCCTCGCGGTCTACCTGGTGTCGCTGCTCGGCGGCTCCGCGGCCGTCATGCTGCTGACGGCGCCGGGGGCGAACGTGGCGGGTGCCTCCGGGGCGGTGTTCGGGCTCATGGGCGGGCTCGCGGTGCTCCTGCGCCGGCTGCGGTTCCCGCTCGGCCAGGTCGGCGGGCTGATCGTGGCCAACCTCGTCGTCACGTTCCTGGTGCCCGGCATCTCCGTGGCCGGTCACCTCGGGGGCCTGGCGACGGGCGCGGCCGCGACGGCCGCGCTGCTCCACGCCCCGCCGCAGCGGCGGGTGCCGGTCCAGGCGGCCGCGCTGGCCGGGCTGGCCGTGCTGCTCCTGGCCGCCGTCCTCCTCCGGGTGGCCTCGTTGGGCCCGGTCTGAGCCCGGCGCGTCACCCGGTCCGGGCCGCCCGGACCACCGCGGCGACGTCGTCCGGGTCGGCGTCGAGGTCCAGCCGCCCGAAGACGAGCAGCCGCTCCGTCCCGTCCGGGCCCCCGTCCGGCTCGCTCACGTCGATCTCCAACAGCGTCGACGTGCGGCCGAGCCGGCGCACGGGCAGCACCCGGACGGCGCCGATCCGCGCCCACGGGTAGCGGCGCACGCCCGTCAACCCGCCGACGGCGACGCCCGCGGCGTCTACGCGCAGCCGCGGCCGTGCCCGCGTGCCGTGCAGCGCGGCGAGCGCGAGCCCCGCGGCGGCGACGGCGGCCAGGAGCAGGCCGGCGCGGTCGCCCGTCCCCGCGACGAGCGCGCACCACGCCCCGGCGGCCGTGGCGCCGACCCAGGCGAGGGCCACGAGCGCGGCGGACGGGCTCCACGACGCGCCGGCCGACCCGTCCTCTCCGGGGCCCGACCCGTCACCGGCGGCGCGGTCGTTCACCGAGCGCAACCAGCTGTCCACAGATGTTGTCCACACTGGGGATGGCCGGTCCGGCCGATCGGCGACACCGGGGGACGGGGCGGCGATCGACGCCGGGAACCGCTAACGCCACCGCATCGTCATCAGCAGCCCGACCACGATCAGCCCGAACCCGATCAGGAAGTTCCACGGCCCCAGCGCGATCATGAACCCGATCATGTCGCCGGCCAGGTAGTTCACCACCAGCCACGCCAGCCCGAGCAGCATCAGGCCGAGCATCACCGCGACGTAGACCGGGTGCGTCGGCCCGGCGACCTTCACCGGCCGCGTCGCCCCCGTCGGCGGGGTGTACGCGGCCTTCTTCCGGACCTTGGACTTGGGCATGGCGCGACCCCTGTCGATCTGGCGACGACGGTGGACCCGGGAGCGGGCGTCCGGCCCAGGTTACCGCCCCGCCGCCGGGCGCCGGTCAGGCCCGCGCGCTGACCTCGGCCGTCTCGGCGGTGAGCGCGGCGACGACGGGCTCGGGCACCGGGTGCCCGGCACCCCCCATCCAGTTCGCGAGCATCCGGTGCCCGCCCGAGGTGAGCACCGACTCGGGGTGGAACTGGACGCCCTCGACGGGCAGCGACCGGTGGCGCACGGCCATCACGACCCCGCCCGCGGTGCGCCCGGTGACCTCCAGGGCGTCCGGCACCGCGTCGGGCCGGATGGACAGCGAGTGGTAGCGCGTGGCGACGAACGGGTCCGGCAGCCCGGCGAGGACGCCCACGCCGTCGTGGTGCACCAGGGAGGTCTTGCCGTGCAGCAGCTCCGGCGCCCGCTCGACCACGCCGCCCCACGCCACGCCGATGGCCTGGTGGCCCAGGCACACCCCGAGCAGCGGCAGCTCCCGCCGCGCGCTCGCGCGGATCACCTCGATGCTCGCGCCGGCCCGCTCCGGCGTGCCGGGACCGGGGCTGACCAGCACCCCGTCCACGTCGTCCAGCTCGTCGAGCTCCACCGCGTCGTTGCGGCGGACCACCGGGTCGGCGCCGAGCTGCGCGAGGTACTGCACGAGGTTGTAGACGAAGCTGTCGTAGTTGTCGACGACGAGGACGCGCACCCGGCCAGCCTAGGCGCCGGGCCGCCGGGAGCGCGGCGGGTTTCCCCGCGGCGCTCCCGGCTCAGCCGCCGCCGGTGGTGGGGGCCGTGCTGCTGCTCCCGCCGCCGACCGCCTCGCCCACGACCAGGGTGACCTGGTCGCCCTGGCCCACGCGGCTGCCCGCGGCCGGGGACTGCTGCAGCACCCGGCCGTCCTTGCTGTCGTCGGCCGTCGGCCGGGTCGCGACGGCGACGTTCACGATGCCGCGCTGCTCCAGCTTCTGCTGGGCCGACCCCACGCGGTCCCCGGTGACGTCCGGCATCTCCAGCTCGTTGTTGCCGTCCCCGCTGGTGACCTGCAGGACGACGGTGCTGCCCTGCGGGGCGGGCGTGCCCGCCGGCGGATCCGTGCCGACGACGTCGCCCTCGTCGCCGCCCCGGTCCACCTGCGTGCGCTGGACCTGGAAACCGGCCCGCTGGAGCTGGCGGGTGGCGTCGTCGGCGCTGCTGCCCGCGACGTCGGGCACGGGGACGTTCGACTGCTGCTTTCCGACGACGACGGCCACCGTCGTGCCGCCGGGCACGTTCTCCCCGGCCGCGGGGTCCGACGACAGGATCTTGCCGACCTGCGACGCGTCCTGTGTGTTCCGCTCGGTCTGCGCGCCGAGCACCAACCCCCGGTCCGTCAGCAGCTGCCCCGCCTCGGCGACCGTTCGGCCGGTCAGCGGCGGCACGGCCGTCTCGCTGGGCCCGTTCCCGATCTGCAGCGTGACGGTGCTGCGCGGCGCCACCTGCGTGTTCGCCGGCGGGTTCGTGCTCACCACGCGGCCCTTCTGGTCCACCGCCGAGGGCACCTGCTGGATGTTCGCGAGCAGGTTCGCCCCCTGCAGCGCCGAGCGCGCGGCGTCGGGCTGCTGGCCCGTCACGTCCGGGACGGCCACCTGCTCCGTCGGGGGCCCGCCGCCGTAGAGCAGGTAGGCCGTCAGACCGATCAGGCCGGCGATCACCGCGGCGGCGACGCCGAGGGCGATCCGGCGCCCGTTGCCGCGGCCCGGCTCGTCGTCGAAGTCGTCGTAGCCCCCGTCGTACTGGCCGCCGGGGCGGGCCGGGGGCCCGGCCGGCGCGATGCGGCGCGTCCCGGTGCCGTTGATCCGGCGGGTCTGCCCCGTCGGCGCGGGGTGCTCGAGCAGGGCAGTCCGCTCGTCCTCGCTCATGACGACCGGGGCCAGCGGCTGCTGCCCGGACCGCACACGGACCAGGTCCGCGCGCATCTCGGCCGCCGACTGGTAGCGGTTCGCCGGGTTCTTGCTCAGGGCCTTCAGCACGATGGCGTCCAGCTGCGGCGGCACGGCCGGGTTCAGCTCCGACGGCGAGCGCGGGTCCTCCCGCACGTGCTGGTAGGCCACCGCGACCGGGGTGTCGCCGGTGAACGGCGGGTCGCCGGTGAGCAGCTCGAACAGCACGCAGCCCGACGCGTAGACGTCGCTGCGGGCGTCCACGGCCTCCCCGCGCGCCTGCTCGGGCGACAGGTACTGCGCGGTGCCGATCACCGCCGCCGTCTGGGTGACGTTCTGGCCCTCGCCGAGCGCGCGCGCGATGCCGAAGTCCATCACCTTGACCGCGCCGGCCCGGTTGATCATGAGGTTGGCCGGCTTGACGTCGCGGTGGATGATGCCGTGCTTGTGGCTGAAGTCCAGCGCGGCGCAGACGTCGGCCATCACCTCGATGACCCGCTGCTGGCTCATGGGCCCCTGCGTCTTGACGATCTCGCGCAGGGTGTGTCCGTCGACGTACTCCATGACGATGTAGGGCAGCGGGCCGAGCTCGGTCTCCACCTCGCCGGTGTCGTACACCGCGACGATGGCCGGGTGGTTCAGCGCGGCGGCGTTCTGCGCCTCGCGGCGGAACCGGAGCTGGAACTGCGGGTCGCGGGCGAGGTCCGCGCGCAGAACCTTCACCGCGACGTCCCGGCCGAGGCGCGTGTCCAGCCCGCGGTGGACCTCGGACATGCCGCCGTAGCCGAGCGTGTCGCCCAGCTCGTAGCGGTCGGAGAGCAGACGGGGGGTGGTCATCGATGCCGATTCTCGCGAGGTTCGCCGGGAGCGGCTGCGTCCCGACCCGTCACGCTACCGGCGAACGGTGCCGCCACCCCCGCCGACGCCGCCGCGCCCGCCAGTGCGCCCAGCTCACCGCGCAGCAGGAGCACCCCGAGCACCAGCGCGGCCGCCGTCAGCAGCAGGAACAGCACCAGCAGCACGCCCCGCCCCGGGCCGCGGGCGGGCGGGATCCGCAGCGGCTCGGTGAGCGGCGCGGACACCGCGGCCGAGCGCCCGGTCGGGGGGGACACCGGCCGGACGACGTCCTCCCGGGGCACCGGCGGCGCCGTGCGCAGCGGCGGCGGGGTGGCCACGGTCGCCCCGCCGGAGACCGGGGCCGCCCGGTGCGCCCCCTGCGTCGCCCGGTCGGCGGCGTGCAGCGACCGGTCCGCGGCGCGCCCGGCGCGGTCCGCGGCGTACGCCGCCGGGTCCAGTCCGGGCGACGAGACCGGCGAGCGGCTCGGCAGCGGCACCGCCACCGGACCGGAGACCGCCCCGGTCGGCGGACGGGTCGGGTAGACCGTCTCCCCCGTCTCGTCCACGGCCGGCACGGCGGGGCCGCCCGGGGCGCCCGGGACGGGGAGCGGCTCGCCCCGCCGCACCGCGGCGATCGCGAGCGCGAGCTCGCCGCCCGTGCCGTAGCGCAGCGTGGGGTCCTTGACCAGGACGGCCTCGATGAGCTCCCGGACGTGGCCGGGCACGGTGTCCGGCAGCGGCGGCGGGGGCTCGCGGACCTGCATCATCGCGACGGCGACGGCGCTCTCCGCGCGGAAGGGCCGGTGCCCGGCCAGGCACTCGTAGCCGACGATGCCCAGGGAGTACACGTCGCCCGCCGGGCCGGCCTCGGCTCCGCTGGCCTGCTCCGGCGCGATGTAGTGCGCCGTGCCCATCACCATCCCCGAGCGGGTGACGGGCACCGCGTTCGCGGCCTTCGCGATCCCGAAGTCGGTGAGCTTCACCTTGCCGTCGACCCGGATGAGGATGTTGCCCGGCTTGACGTCGCGGTGGACGTACCCGCGCTCGTGCGCGGCCTGCAGCGCGCGCGCCGCCTGCTCCAGGATCCGCAGCGTCCGGTCCGCGTCCAGCGGCCCGCGGGCGATCAGCGACGACAGCGGCTCGCCGCGCACCAGCTCCATCACCAGGTAGGCGGTGTGCGGGCCCGACGGGCCGTCGTCCTCGCCGTAGTCGTGCACCGCCGCGATGCCGGAGTGGTCCAGGGACGCGACGGTGCGCGCCTCGATGCGGAACCGGTGCAGGAACTCCGGGTCGTGCGACAGCTCCGGGCGCAGCACCTTGACCGCGACGCTGCGGCCCAGCCGGCTGTCCTCGGCCTCCCACACCTCGCCCATGCCGCCCACGGCGATGCGCCGGTCGAGCTGGTAGCGGTCCGCGATGCGGGTGCCCGCGGCGAGAACCGTCACGGCTGACTCACGGCTGCGCGCCCCGCCCGGTTCATCGCCCGCTCCCCGTCATCGCCCGCTCCCCGTCATCGCCCGCCACGGAGCCCGGCCGCGATCACCGCGCGGCCGATGGGCGCGGCCCGGGAGCCGCCGGTGGCCTCCAGCGAGCGGTCGCCGCCGTTCTCGACGACCACCGCCACGGCGATCTGCGGGTCGTCCGCCGGGGCGAAGGCGACGTACCAGTTGTGCGGCGGCGTCGCCTTGGGGTCGGCGCCGTGCTCGGCGGTGCCCGTCTTGGCCGCGATCTGCACGCCGGTGATCTTCCCGCCGCCCTGCGTCCGGTTCTCCGCGCCGATCATCAGGTCGGTGAGCGTGCGGGCGACCTCGGGGGGCACGGCCTGGCCCAGGCGGTCCGGCTGGGCCTCGTCCAGGACGTCCAGCGTCGGGCTCTGGATCTGCTGCACCAGGTAGGGGGCCATCAGCTGGCCGCCGTTCGCGATCGCGGAAACGATCATCGCGTTCTGCAGCGGGGTGAAGCGGACGTCGCGCTGGCCGATCGCCGACTGCTGCAGCGACGCGACGTCCGGGACGTCGCCGAGCGTGGACGGCACCACCGGCATCGGCACGGGCGGCGGCGCGGTGCCGACGCCGAACTTCTCGGCCTGCTGACGGATCTTGTCCTCGCCGAGCTGGGCGGCGAGGTCGGCGAACGCGGTGTTGCACGACCGGGCCAGCGCGTCGCGCAGCGTCGCCGTCGGGCCCGTGCCGCACGGGGTGCCGGCGAAGTTCTCCAGGTCCGTCTTCGTGTTCCGCAGGGTGATCTCCGGTGCGGCGGTCAGCGGGCTGTCCGGGGTGAACCCGGCCTGCAGCGCGGCGGCGGTGTCGATCAACTTGAACGTGGAGCCGGGCGGGTAGGTCTCGGAGATCGCCCGGTTGCTCAACGTCGGCGGGTTGGCCTTGTTCAGACGCGCCCACGCGGCGGTCTGCTCCTCGGAGCTGAGGCTGGCCAGGTCGTTCGGGTCGAACGACGGGGTGGAGACCATCGCGAGGATCTGGCCCGTCTGCGGCCGGACCGCCACCACCGAGCCGGCGAAGCGCCGCTGCGTCAGCTCGTCGTACGCGGCCCGCTGGACGGCCGGGTCGATCGTCAGCACCACGTTGCCGCCGCTCGGGTCGCGCCCGGTGACGAGGTCCGACAGGCGCCGGGCGAACAGCCGGTCGTCGCTGCCGTTGAGCACCTCGTCCAGCGACCGCTCGACGCCGCTGCTGCTGTAGAGCACCGAGTAGTAGCCGGTGACGGCCGAGTACTCCGGTCCGTCCGGGTACTCGCGCTGGAAGCGCAGGCGCCCGCCGGTCTCCTTGCTGTCGGCGAGCACCTGCCCGGCGGCGCTGATCTGGCCGCGCTGGCGGCTGTACTCGGCGAGCAGCACGCGCTGGTTGCGCTGGTCGTTGCGGTAGTCGCCGGCCTTGACCACCTGCACGTACGTCAGGTTCGCCATGAGCAGGACGACCATGCCCATCACGGCCAGGGCGATGCGCCGGACGGGGGTGTTCACGAAGGCCGCTCCACCAGCTCGGTGCTCGCCTCGCCGATCGGCGCGCGCGCCGGCGGTGCCCGGTTGGGCAGCGGCGTCCGCGCCGCGTTGCTCACCCGCAGCAGCAGCGCCACCAGCGCGTAGTTCGCGACCAGCGACGACCCGCCGTAGGACAGGAACGGCAGCGTGAGGCCCGTCAGCGGGATGAGCTTGGTGGCCCCGCCGGCGACGATGAACATCTGCAGGGCGAGGGTGAAGGCCAGGCCGGTGGCCAGCAGCTTGCCGAAGCTGTCCCGCACCGCCAGCGCGCTGCGCAGCCCGCGGGTGATCAGCACCAGGTAGACGACCAGGATCGCCGCGAGCCCCACCAGCCCCAGCTCCTCGCCGAGCGAGGTGAGCATGAAGTCGCTCTCGGCGTAGGGCACCAGGTCCGGGCGGCCCGCGCCCAGGCCCGTCCCGCCGATCCCGCCCGTCCCCAGCCCGAACAGCGCCTGCCCGATCTGGTAGCCCGCGCCGTTGAAGTCGGCGAACGGGTCCAACCAGACCTGCACGCGGGTGCGGACGTGCCCGAACAGCTGGTAGGCGACCACACCGCCCGCGCCGAAGATGGCCAGGCCGATCACCATCCACGACGTCTTGCCGGTGGCGGTGTACAGCAGCACCATCACGATGCCGAAGAACAGCAGGGACGTGCCGAGGTCGCGCTCGAGCACCAGCACGCCGACCGAGAGCGCCCAGGCGATCAGCAGCGGCGCGAGGTCGCGCAGGCGGGGGAACTCCATACCGAGGAAGCGCTTGCCGGCCTCGCTGAACAGCTCGCGCTTCTGCACGAGGAACACCGCGAAGAAGATGATGAGCGCGATCTTGGCGAACTCGCCGGGCTGGATGGAGAAGATGCCCAGCCGCAGCCAGATCTTCGCGCCGTTGACCTCCGAGATCGACGACGGGAGCAGGCCCGGCAGCGCCAGCAGGAACAGCCCGACGAAGCCCGCGGTGTAGCCGTAGCGGGCGAGCGTGCGGTGGTCCCTGACCACGAACAGCACGCCCACGAACAGGGCCAGCCCGATCGCCGTCCAGGCCACCTGCCGGGTGATCAGCTCCGTCGGCACCTCGCGGCCCCGCGCCACCGCGTAGTCGGCCTCCGCGAGGTCCAGCCGGTGGATCATCACCAGCCCCAGGCCGTTGAGCAGGGCCACGCACGGCAGCATCAGCGGGTCCGCGTACGGGGCCAGCTTCCGGACCGCCAGGTGCGCGACCGTGAACAGGCCCAGGTACGCCGCCCCGACGTAGAGCAGCGCGCGGGTGAGCTCCTCCTCCTGGTTCGCCTCGACCAGCACGAGCGCCCCGGTGACGATCACGGCCGCGAGGGCCAGCAGCACCAGCTCCACGCCGCGGCCCGTCGGCAGGTCCCCGCTGCGGCTCCTGGCGGGTCCGCCCGCCACGGCCGGTGCCGCGGCCTGCCCGCCGTTGCCCAGGACGTCCGGGGAGGTCATCTCAGCCCGTCTTCCGGCAGTTCAGGCCGGGTTCGGGAGCGACGGTGGGCAACGGCGTGGTGTCACCGCCGGGGACCACCTCGGGGGTGCCGGCCGCCGGCGGCAGCGCACCGACCGAGCCGTTCGGGGCCGCCGCGCCGGCCTGCGCCTCGCCCGGTTGCACCTGCTGGCCCGGCTGGAGCTGCTGGCCGTTCTGGGTCTGGCCCGGCTGGGTCTGGCCCGGCTGCGTCTGGCCCGGCTGGGTCTGGCCGGGGGCCGTCGGCACCCCGCCCGGGGCGGCTGCCGTGGGCGCGACCGGCGGTTCCGCACCCGGCACGACCGGCTCCGGGCAGGGGGCGAGCCGCGACGAGCGCAGCAGGTCCACCCGCTGGCGGGCGCCGTCCAGGCCGCCCTCGGTGACGAGCACGCCGTCCTCGACGGAGTTCCGGGTGGTCTCGGGCAGGTCCGTCAGCGCGATGTCCGAGGTCTCGACGACCTTCTGCAGCGGCAGCCCGAGGACGTCGCCGCGCACGCCCTGGAAGATGGCGACCCGCCCGTCGCGGGCCCCGAGGTAGTACTGCTGCAGCACCCAGGTACCGGCGAGGACCGCGCCGCCCGCGAGCACCGCGAGCACGGCGACCACGCCCAGCGCCAGCCGCAGGCGGCGGTGCGGTGCCGCGGCCGCCGGCGCGGGGGACACCGTGCGCATCGGGGCGGTGCGCGTCATCGTCGCCGCCGACGCCCGCGCGGCGGCCGAGTCCGGGTGCGGGGCGATGTCGCGCCCGTCGCCCGCCGCGCCGCCGACGATGGGGTCGTCCTCGCCGAAGTCGATGTCGACCACGTCCGCGACGATGCAGGTGATGTTGTCGGGGCCGCCGCCGCGCAGGGCGAGCTCGATCAGCCGGTCCGCGCACTCCCGCGGGTCCGGGTAGCTCGCCAGCGTCGTCGCGAGCGTCTCGTCGCTGACCACGCCGGACAGCCCGTCGCTGCAGAGCAGGTACCGGTCGCCCGGCCGGGCCTCGCGCACCGTCAGCGAGGGGTCCACGTCCTGCCCGGTGATGGCGCGCAGCAGCAGCGAGCGCTGCGGGTGCGTGTGCGCCTCCTCCTCGCTGATGCGGCCCTCGTCGATCAGCGACTGGACGAACGTGTCGTCCTTGGTGATCTGGGTGAAGGCGCCGTCGCGCAGCTGGTAGGCCCGCGAGTCGCCGATGTGCACCATGCCCAGCCGGGAGCCCTTGAACAGGATCGCCGTCAGCGTGGTGCCCATGCCCTCGAGGTCCGGGGCGTCGAGCACGTGCCGGTGGATCGCCGCGTTCCCCGCGACGGTCGCGGCGTGCAGCTCGCGGAGCAGGTCGTCGCCCGGGTCGTCGTCGTCCAGCGGCGCGAGCGCCGAGATGACCAGCGAGGACGCGACCTCGCCGGCGGCGTGCCCGCCCATCCCGTCGGCCAACGCCAGCAGCCGCGGCCCGGCGTACACCGCGTCCTGGTTGTTCTGCCGGACGAGGCCGCGGTCGCTTCGCGCGGAGTAGCGGAGGACGAGGGTCATGAGCGCAGCTCGATCACCGTCTTGCCGATGCGGACCGGGACCCCGAGGGGCACGCGGGTGGGTCCGGTGACCTTAGCCCGGTCCAGGTACGTGCCGTTGGTGGACCCGAGGTCCTCGACGTACCAGTCGTCGCCCCGCTGCGCGATCCGCGCGTGGCGGGTGGAGGCGTAGTCGTCGTCCAGCACGAGGGTGGAGTCGTCGGCGCGCCCGATGAGGATCGGCCGGGAGTCCAGCGAGATGCGGGTGCCCGTCAGCGCCCCGCCCGTCACCAGCAGTTGGCGCGCCGTGCGCGCCCGGCCCCGGCCCGTCGACCGACCGCCGCCGGGCACGAGCGCACGCAGGCCCGAGGCTCCGTACAGGTCGGACCGCACCACCCGGAGCGAGAACAGCACGAAGATCCAGAGAAGGGCCAGGAAGCCCGCTCTGGTCAGCTGCAGCACCAGCTCCGGCACGTCGCGGCGAACTCCTCTCCCTGCTTCTGCTCCGTCGGGACCCTGCACCGCCCCCTGCCGGGGAGTCCGCTGCGCCTGCGGCGGCCGCGGCTGTCGCGGCTGCTGCGTCCGGCTACCAGGTCCGGTTACTGCGTCTACTGCGTGCGGAAGACCAGGCGGGAGTGGCCGACCTGCACCACGTCGCCGTCGTTGAGCGGGCAGGACTGCACCGGGTTGCCGTTCACCGTGGTGCCGTTGGTCGACCCCAGGTCCGTCAGCGTCGCCTGGTGGCCGTCCCAGGTCACCTCGAAGTGGCGGCGCGAGACGCCGGTGTCCGGGAGGCGGAACGCGGAGTCCTGGCCGCGGCCGATGACGTGCGTGCCGTCGGTGAGCTGGAAGCTGCGGCCCGAGCCGTCGTCCATCGTGATGCTGGCGCTGACCTGCTGGCGGTAGCCGCCGCCCCAGCCGCCCTGCTGCTGGCCGTAGCCGCCCTGGTCGTACCCGCCGTCGTAGCCCTGGTCGTAGGGCTGCTGGTAGCCGCCCTGCTGGCCGCCGTAGCCCGGCTGCCCGTAGCCCTGCTCGTAACCGGGCTGGCCGTAGCCGGGCTGCGCGTAGCCCTGCTGCTGCCCGCCGGCGTACGCGCCGCCCGGCTGCGGGGCGTAGCCCTGGTCGTAGCCCGGCTGGCCGGCGTACCCGCCCTGCTGCTGCCCGCCGCCGTACCCGCCGCCCTGCTGCTGGCCGTAGCCCTGGTCGTAGCCCGGCTGGCCGGCGTACCCGCCCTGCTGCTGGCCGCCGTACCCGCCGCCCTGCGGCGGGGCGTAGCCCGGCTGGCCGTAGCCGTCGGGCTCGGCCTGCTCGTAGCCGCCGCGGCGGTTCGGGTCGTAGCTGCCCTGGGGGGCGTAGGTCTGCTGCCCGTACCCGGGGCCACGGTCGTACCCGTAGTGGCCGTTCTCCTCGGGGTGCGGTTGCTGGCTCATGGGTGCTTCTCCTGCGTTGCGTGCTCGCACGGCGTCCCGGCGGGAAGCCTCGGGGTCGACGGTCGAGCGGGTGCGGAACTGGCCCGTGTGCAGCGCCTCGGAGCGCTCCAGGAAGACTACGACCTCACCGAAGGTGTCCAAGCCCTGGTCGGCGAGATGCGTGGCCACGGCGGACGAGAGGTCGTCGACGACCCTCGCCACGTCGGCGCCGGCGATGCGATCGAGATCGTGCGGGCTGAGCATCACGGTGAAGCGGTTCGGCGCCAGTTGGCGACCTCCCGCGAGCTCCTGGACCTGGTCCTCGGCTTCCCGTTTCAGCGCGCCTTTGATCTCCTGGGGAACGACGCTGCCTCCGAAGACCCGCGCGGAAGCGTCGAACACCATCCCCTGGAGACGGCGCTCGAACTTCCCGACGCGGCCCACTGATCTTCCTCCCGTTCGCACCGGCGTGTTGCCGACGCCCTCGATCGTATCCGTGCTAGCCGACGCGGTGCGGGGCGACCGGCCACCCCGGTGCGGTGGCGCCCTCCGGCGCCGTGCTAATTTCTCCCGGCGCTCGGGCGAGTGGCGGAATGGCAGACGCGCACGGTTCAGGTCCGTGTGTCCGGAAGGACGTGAGGGTTCAACTCCCTCCTCGCCCACAATCCTCGCACTACCCCCACCGGATAGCCGGTCGCTCGGGGTGGTCGGCCAGCACCAGCAGGTCCGCCTCCTCGGCCGGTGCCCGCTCCCGCTCGTAGCGGGCGTACGCCGGCAGCGTCCACGCCCGGTCCTCCGGCGTCCGCCGGGCCAGCGCGGCGGCCCCCATCCGCAGGTGCACGGCGAGGTCGAACGGCAGGCCGCGGCCCAGGAGCAGCCCTCCGGCGAGCGCGACGACGCCGTCCGCGGGCAGGGCGACGGGCGTGTCGCGGTACGCCCGGTCCGCGCGGGCGTCCCACAGGCGGGGCAGCACCCGCCCCGAGCCGTCCGGCGCCGCCGGGCCGAGGACCTCCCGGCGCAGCCCACCGGCGTCGAGCCACCCGTCCAGGAACTCGTCCGGGTCGGTGCGCCCGCGCTCCAGGCGCAGCGAGGCGGGCCGCAGGTAGTCCCCGGCGTCGACCACGACGGCCGCCCGGCCGAGGGTGCGCAGGCGCTCCGCGACGGCCTCGGCGAGCTCCCGGGGCCCGGTCGGCGGCGGCCCGTCCACGGCCAGGCGCACCCGGCCGGGCCGGGCCGCCACCAGCGCCGCGACCTCGTCGGCGAGCAGCGCCGGGCTGACGGGCGTGACCTGCGGGCTCATCCGCCGTCCTCCCGGTGGGCCCCCTACTGCTGGTACCCCTCGACGACCGACGCCGGGCGCTCCTGCTCCGCGTCGGGGTCCTGGCCCACCCGCCGGCGGGCCTCCCGCCGGCGCAGCAGGTCCCACGTGCGGTCGAGCTCGACGCCGAGGGCGTCCAGCCGGGCGCGTTCGTCGTCGGACAGGCCGCGCCCGATGTGGGCGCGCTCGAGGTGGTGCTCCTCCTCGACGAGCTCG
>DASVUG010000108.1:0-9508 GCA_036387155.1 Pseudonocardia sp.
CGCCAGGGCGTCGCCCGTGTCGCCCGACCGGCCGCGCAGCAGGCCGAACAGCCCCGCGGGGCGCCGCGTCGGGGTGCCGGGCAGCAGGCGGCGCAGCAGGTCGCCGCGGGTGGCCACGCCCACCAGCCGCCCGCCGGTGCAGACGGGCAGCACGCGCAGCTCGCCCTCGCGGCGCAGCAGGTCCGCGACGGCCGCGGCGTTCGCCGTCGCCGCCACCGTCAGCACGTCGGAGGTCATGATCTCGCCCACGGTGACGGCCCGCTCATCGGTGAGCGCCCCGACCTCGGCGTCGTCCTGCCGGCGGCGCAGGACGTCGAGCAGGCTGACGATGCCGATCAGGCGGCTCGAGGCCGTCACCACCGGCAGGGCGCTGAACCCGAAGCGGGTCATCCGGTCGACGGCGACGGCGATCGGGTCCTCCGCCCGCACGGTGACCACCCGCGCGGTCATGATGTCGCCGATGGTGCTCGCCATCCCTCCGACGCTAGCCGCCGGTAGGGCCGCCGTCGCCCGCCGAAGGCGGGACCCGGCGCGTAAACTGGCCGTAGACCCCCACCCGTCCCGGGCCGGGGTCCGTTCTGCGTGCGCTACTTCCCGCCAGAAGGAGATCCGTGGCCAAGCTGTCCGGCCTGCTCGCCACCTCCGACCCCCAGCTGGGCGCGCTCGCCGAGGCCGCCCGCGGGGTCCGACCCGGCGAACCGGTGCCCGCGCTGGCGGTCGAGGGGCCTGCGGCGCTGCGCCCGTTCGTGGCCGCCTGGCTCGCCGCGGACGCGCGGGGCGCGCGGACGGTGCTCGCGGTCACCGCGACCGACCGGGAGGCCGAGGACCTCGGCGCCGCCGTCGGGGACCTGCTGGGCGCCGACGCCGTCGCCGTGCTGCCCAGCTGGGAGACGCTGCCGCACGAGCGGCTGTCGCCGCGCCCGGACACCGTCGGCCGCCGGCTGGCGCTGTTCCGCCGCCTCGCCGACGCCGCCGCCGCGCCGCGGGTCGTCGTCGCCGCCGCGCGCAGCCTGATCCAGCCCGTCGCGCCCGGGTTGGGTCGGCTGGAGCCGGTGGCGCTGCGGGTCGGCGACGAGGCGGAGTTCGACGCCGTGCTCACCCGGCTGGTCGAGCTGGCCTACACGCGCGTCGAGATGGTCACCGCACGCGGCGAGTTCGCCGTCCGGGGCGGCCTGGTCGACGTCTTCCCGCCCACCTCCGAGCACCCCGTCCGCGTGGAGTTCTGGGGCGACGAGGTCAGCGAGCTGCGCAGCTTCGCCGTCGCGGACCAGCGCTCGGTCGCCCCGGTCGACGAGCTGTACGCCCCGGGCTGCCGCGAGCTGCTGCTCACCGCCGAGGTCCGCGCCCGGGCGGCGGCGCGGGCGCGCGCCCACGAGAACAACCCACCCCTGCGCGAGCTGCTGGAGCGCCTGGCCGAGGGCATCCCGGCCGAGGGCATGGAGTCGCTGGTGCCGGCGCTGGTCGGCGGCGAGCTGGAGCTGCTGACCGACCTGCTGCCGGCGGGCGCGCCGGTGCTGCTGGCCGACCCCGAGCGGATCCGCACCCGTAGCGCCGACCTCGTGCGCACGGGGCAGGAGTTCCTGGAGGCGAGCTGGTTCACCGCCGGGATCGGGGGCGACGCGCCGATCGACGTGGGTGCGAGCGCGTACCGCTCGCTGGACGCGGTGCTCGACCACGCCGCCGCCACGGCGCACCCGGTCGTCACCCTGACCCCCCTGCTCTCGGGGCGCGCGGAGATCGACGAGGCCGTGCTGGCCCCGCCCGTCCACGAGGTCGAGTCCTACCGCGGCGACACCGACCGCGCGTGGGCCGACCTGCGCGCGCACGTGGCGACGGGCGGCGTCGCGGTGCTCGTCGTCGCCGGCCCCGGCACCGCCCAGCGCGCGATCGAGCAGCTGCGTGACGCGGACGTGCCGGCCAAGCACGTCGACGGGCTGACGGCCGCCCCCGAGCCGGGACTCGTCACCGTCACCTGCGGGTGCCTCACCGAGGGCCTGACGACGGACGGCGGCCTGGTGCTGCTCACCGAGGCGGACCTGACGGGCAACCGGGCCGCCGCGGCCACGGACGCGAAGACGTTGGGCACCCGGCGCCGCAACGCCGTCGACCTCGTCGCGCTGCAGCCCGGCGACCACGTCGTCCACGCCCAGCACGGCATCGGCCGGTTCGTCGAGATGCGCGAGCGCACCGTCGGCGGGGCGACGCGGGAGTACCTGGTGCTGGAGTACGCGTCGAGCAAGCGCGGCCAGCCGGCGGACCGGCTGTTCGTCCCGACGGACGCGCTCGACGAGGTCAGCCGCTACGTCGGCGGCGAGACGCCGACCCTGAACAAGCTCGGCGGCGCCGACTGGGCCAAGACCAAGGGCCGGGCGCGCCGGGCCGTCCGCCAGATCGCGGCGCAGCTCGTGCAGCTCTACGCCGCGCGCCAGTCCGCGCCCGGGCACGCCTTCGCGGCGGACACCCCGTGGCAGCGCGAGCTGGAGGACGCCTTCCCGTTCACCGAGACCCCGGACCAGCTCTCGACGATCGACGAGGTCAAGGCCGACATGGAGCGCCCGGTCCCGATGGACCGGGTCGTCACCGGCGACGTCGGCTTCGGCAAGACCGAGATCGCCGTGCGGGCGGCGTTCAAGGCGGTGCAGGACGGCAAGCAGGTCGTCGTGCTGGTGCCGACGACGCTGTTGGCCACCCAGCACCTGCAGACGTTCTCCGATCGGATGCGCGCGTTCCCGGTGACCGTGCGCGGGCTGTCCCGCTTCACCGATGCCGCCGAGGCGCGGAAGACGATCGAGGGTCTGGCCGACGGGACGGTGGACGTCGTCATCGGCACGCACCGGCTGCTGCAGAAGGGGGTCCGCTGGAAGGACCTCGGGCTGGTGATCGTCGACGAGGAGCAGCGCTTCGGCGTGGAGCACAAGGAGCACATCACGGCGCTGCGCACGCACGTCGACGTGCTCGCCCTGTCGGCCACCCCGATCCCGCGGACGCTGGAGATGAGCCTCGCCGGCATCCGGGAGATGTCGACGATCACCACCCCGCCCGAGGACCGCCACCCGACGCTGACCTACGTCGGCGCGTACGACGACAAGCAGGTGGGGGCCGCGATCCGCCGCGAGCTGCTGCGCGACGGGCAGGTCTTCTACGTGCACAACCGGGTGTCGACGATCGACCGGGCCGCCCGCCACGTCCGCGAGCTGGTCCCCGAGGCGCGGGTCGCCGTCGCGCACGGCCAGATGAACGAGGACACCCTCGAACGCACCGTGGCCGGCTTCTGGCACGGCGAGCACGACGTCCTGGTCTGCACCACGATCGTCGAGAACGGCCTGGACATCTCGAACGCGAACACGCTGATCGTCGAGCGCAGCGACACGCTGGGGCTGTCGCAGCTGCACCAGCTGCGCGGGCGGGTCGGCCGCGGCCGCGAGCGCGGCTACGCCTACTTCCTGTTCCCGCCCGAGCACCCGCTGACCGAGACCGCCCACGACCGGCTGGCCACCATCGCCCAGCACTCCGACCTGGGCTCGGGCGCCGCCGTCGCCATGAAGGACCTGGAGATCCGCGGCGCCGGCAACATCCTCGGCGCGGAGCAGAGCGGCCACATCGCGGGCGTCGGGTTCGACCTGTACCTGCGGCTGGTCGGCGAGGCCGTCACCGCGTTCCGGCACGCCGCGGGCGCCGGGGCGGTCGACGACGACGAGCCGCTGCCCGAGGTGCGCGTGGACCTGCCGGTGGACGCGCACGTCCCGCACGACTACGTGCCCGGGGACCGGCTGCGCCTGGAGGCGTACCGCAAGATCGCCGAGGCGCCGGACACCGACGCGCTCGACGCGATCGTCGAGGAGCTGACCGACCGCTACGGCGAGCCGCCCGCGCCGGTGCGCAACCTGCTGGCCGTCGCGGCGTTCCGCCAGCACTGCCGGGGCCTCGGCGTCGGCGAGGTCGCCCTGGCCGGGACGAGCGTCCGCATCGGCCCGGTGGAGCTGCCCGACTCGGCGCAGCTGCGGCTGCGGCGGCTGTACCCGAAGGCGCAGTACAAGCCGGCGGCGAAGCTCGTCACCGTGCCGCGGCCGGTCGAGGGCGGCCGGATCGGCGGGGCGCCCCTGCGCGACGTCGCGCTGCTGGACTGGTGCCGGGGCCTCGTCGACGGCCTCGTCGCTGCTCCGGCGCAGGTCGGGGGCTGATCGACGCGGGCGGGCGCTACTGTGGCGCCGCCCGCGGCCGGTGACTCCACCGCGCAGGGCCGGCGTCGCTCCCCGAACGCCGAGGCTCCCCTTCCACGGAGGCAACCATGTCCTACCCCCCGCCGTCGGGTTCCAGTGCGGGCAACCCCCACGACAACGCCGGGCAGCCGGCGTACGGGCAGCCCGGCCAGGGGCAGCAGGCCTACGGTCAGCCGGGCTACGGGCAGCCGGCCGGGCAGCCGGGTTACGGGCAGCCCGACCAGGGCTACGGCCAGCCGGGGTACGGGCAGCCGCAGTACGGCCAGGCCGGCTACGGGCAGCCGCAGTACGGCCAGGCGGGTCACGGCCAGCCGCAGTACGGCCAGCCCGCCGGCCAGCAGGCCTACGGTCAGCCCGGTTACGGCCAGCCGGGGTACGCGCAGCCGGGCTACGGCCAGCCGGGGTACGACCAGCCCGCCGGTTTCGGCGGTGCGCCGTACCCGAGCCCCTTCGGTGGGGCGCCCGCCGCGTCGGGGTACGCCCACTGGGGGCAGCGGGCCGGCGGCTACCTGATCGACGCGATCGGCCCCACGATCGTCTTCTACCTCCTGTACTTCACCCTCGGCACGAACGCCTACTACCAGACCAACTTCTTCGGGGGCGTCCTCTTCCTGGCCTTCATCGCGTTCGCTCTCTACAACTCCTGCTACCTGCAGGGCACCACCGGCCAGAGCATCGGCAAGAAGGTCGTCGGCATCAAGCTCGTGAAGGAGTCGACCGGGCAGCCCGTCGGCTTCGGCTTCGCCTTCGTCCGCCAGCTCGCGCACGTCCTCGACTCGCTCCCGCTGTACCTCGGCTACCTCTGGCCGCTGTGGGACGACAAGCGGCAGACCTTCGCCGACAAGGTGTGCTCGACCGTCGTGGTCCCGGCCCCGCGCTGACCGGCTTCTCGGTGCCTCCGGGAGGCGGCCGCCCTGCGGCCGGTCCGCGGTGGCGTGAGAGGGTGTTTCCCGTGCGCAGGCAGGTGGGCCAGGTGGTCGCGGCGGTGGTCACCGCCGTGGTCGTGGCGGGATGCGGGAGCGGCCCCAGCCAGCTGAGGTCGGCGGTCATCGTCGGGTCGACGTCGGTGCCGCTGTCCCAGGTGCAGTCCCGGGTCGACACCGCGCTGGGCAAGACCGACCTCGTGGCCCGCCTCGCCGGCAACGGCGTCGGCCCACCCGACATCGCCCGCGACGTGGTCACGCGGTCGGTCCTCCACGACCTGCTCACCCGCACCGCGGCCGCCGAGGGCATCGTCGTCAGCGAGGCGGACGTCGACGCCACGCTCCAGGAGAACGGTGGGGCCGACGCCACGCTGCAGCAGACGCTCTACGACCTGCCCGCGCTGCGCGAGCGGATCCGGGACCGGATCATCGCCGCCCGCCACGCCCAGCGGGTCGTCCCCGGTCTCGCCGTGACGGCCGACGTCGTCGGGGCCACGTCGGAGGAGGACGCCGCCGCCAAGGCGCGGGCCCTCGCCGCGGGTGGCCCGGCCGCGGAGCAGCTGTTCGCGCAGAGCGGCGGCGCGTCCGGCCGGGGCGTCACCTACGCCGCGGCGGAGCGGCCGGAGGTCGCGTCGACGGTCCTGTTCGGCCTGCAGCCGGGCCGCACGGCGTACTTCCAGCCCAGCCCCGAGGGCGGCTGGGTCGTCCTGCGCGTGACGGACCGCCGGGAGGACCCGAACGCGGACCCGTCGGTGGCCGCGGCGCTCGGCCAGGACGACCTCGCCCGCATCGGGGAGCGGCTGCTCCAGCCCGTGGCCGAGCAGGTCGGCGTGCGGGTGAACCCCCGCTTCGGCGTCTGGGACCCGATCACGCTGCGGGTCGTGCCCGAGGGCAAGGCCGGCGGCGCGGTCCTGCCGCCCGGCGCGGCGTAGGCGGTCGTGCCCGAGGAGGCCCCGCGCCCGCCCGGCGCCGCGCTGCTGGACGCCGTGGCCGTCATGGACCGGCTGCGCTCGCCCGGCGGCTGCCCCTGGGACGCGGCGCAGACGCACCGCTCGCTCCTGCGCTACCTGGTCGAGGAGTGCTACGAGCTGTACCAGGCCGTCGAGGACGGGGACGGCGCCGCCGTGCGCGAGGAGCTCGGCGACGTGCTCCTACAAGTGCTGTTCCACGCCCGCGTGGCCTCGGAGGCGAAGGGCGCGGGGGAGGGCCCGCCCGAGCTGGACGGCGAGCCCTTCGACATCGACGACGTGGCCGCCGACCTGGTCACGAAGTTGGTCGGGCGCCACCCGCACGTGTTCCCCCCCAAGAGTTCGAGCACCGTGGAGCGGATCGACACCGCCGAACGCCAGGAGCTCCGGTGGGAGGAGCTCAAGCGCGTGGAGAAGCAGCGCGAGTCCAGCGTGGACGGCGTTCCGCTCGGCCAGCCGGCCGTCGCCCTCGCCGCCAAGCTCACCAGCCGCGCCACCCGCGCGGGCCTGCCGGCGGACCTGCTGCCCGGCGCCGACGGCGACGCCGAGGTCGGCGAGCGCCTGTTCGGGGCGGCGGCCCGCGCCACCCTGGCCGGCGACGACCCGGAGGCGGCGCTGCGCCAGGCGGCCCGCCGCTTCGCCGACGACGTCCGGGCCGCCGAGCGCTCCGCGGCCGCCGCGGGCCGGGACCCGCACGCGCTCGACGCGGACGCCTGGCGCGCGCACTGGCCGACCCACCGCTGACCGGACGGTCGCCCGGAGCCGCGGACCGGCGTCAGCCGAGCGGGCGGCGCGTCCCCGACCCGGTGCGCCGCCCGACGACCCGGTTGTAGACCAGCAGGACGACGACGGCGCCGATCACCGACCCGATCCAGCCGGACGGCTGGAAGCCGCGCAGACCGCCGGTCAGCAGCCCGAACACCAGGCCGCCGAGCACCGACCCGACCACCCCCAGCACGATGGTCCGCAGCACGCCGATGTCGTCGCGGCCCGGCACGAGCGCGCGGGCGATGAACCCGACGACGAGCCCGAACACCAGCCAGCCGATGATCGTGAAGATCACGTCAGTACCCTCCTCCGGCGCCGACGGCACCCGGCCTCCGTTGTACTCCCGGGCACCGACGCTCCTCGGGTGAGGTGCGGCTCATCGGCTCATCGGAGCAGCACCGCGGCGCGGCCGCGCCGGGCTCAGGTCTGACCGGCCAGCAGCCGCTGGCCCCAGTGCTCCCCGTCGCGCAGGCCCGGCGGGCAGGCGAACACCGCCGAGGCGGTGTGCTCGAGGTACTCGGTCATCCGGTCGTGGCGGGCCAGGGCCCGCTGCATCGGCACGAACTGGGTGCCCGGGTTGCGCACGAAGCAGATGAAGAACAGCCCCGCGTTCAGGTGGCCCTGCCCGTCGGCCCCGTCGACGAAGTTGAACCCGCGCCGCAGCATCCGCGTCCCGTTGAGCGACTGCGCGGAGGCGAGCCGGATGTGGGAGTCCATCGGGATCACCGGGGCGCCGTCGGCGACGGCCGCGTAGTCCGCCGGGTCGAACTCCCGGGCCCGGCCGAGCGGGGCGCCCTCGCCCTTGCTGCGGCCGACGATGGCCTCCTGCTCGGCCAGCGACGTGCGGTCCCAGGTCTCGATGTGCATCCGGATGCGCCGCGCCACGAGGTAGGTGCCGCCCGTCATCCACTCCGGGCCGTCGCCCGCCTGCGCCCACACGTGCTCGTCGAGCAGCGCCGGCTCCTCGGCCTTCAGGTTGTTCGTGCCGTCCTTGAACCCGAAGAGGTTGCGGGCCGTCGGCTGGCTCGCCGACGTCGACGACGTGCGCCCGTAGCCCTGCTGCGCCCAGCGCACGGACGCGGTGCCGAAGCCGATGCGCACGAGGTTGCGCACGGCGTGCACGGCGACCTGCGGGTCGTCCGCGCAGGCCTGGATGCACAGGTCGCCGCCGGAGCGGGCGGGGTCGAGCTGGTCGCCGGTGAAGGGCGGCAGGTCGGCGAGCGCCGCGGGCCGCCGGTCGGCGATGCCGAGCTTGTCGAAGAACGACGGGCCGAAACCGACCGTCACCGTGAGCGAGGCCGCGGGCAGCTCCAGCGCCTCGCCGGTGTCGAGCGGCGCGACGTGCGGGTTGCGCGGCAGCGCGCCGCCGTCGGCGACCTCCCGCCCGCCCGTCATGCGCTCCGCGGCCTCGGTCCACTTCGCGAGCATCCGGGCGACGGACGCGCGGGTCGGCGCGGTCAGGTCCAGCGCGGAGAAGTAGAGGTGGTTCTGCGCGGGGGTGGTGACGCCGGCCTGGTGGTCACCCCGGAACGGGACGACGTCGTCCCGTTCCGGGGTGGGCGACCCGCCGGAGCCGACGGCGTAGCCCGACACCGCCCCGACCCCGGCCGCGGCGGCTCCCGCCCCGGTCCAGCCGAGCAGCTTGCGCCGCGTGAACCCCACCTCGGTCCTTCCTCCTCGGGCGTCCGTCCGTCAGGACGTGACGACGCCCGCCACCTGGCTGATCGGCTCGGCCAGCGCGTCCACCGCGTCGGTCATCTTCTTCTTGTCGTCGTCGGTGAGCTCGGTGTAGAGCCTGAAGCCGTCGCCCGCGCGGTAGCCCTCGAGCAGCGTCTCGACCGCGGCGAACCGCTCGTCGAGGACCGGGCCCAGCGTCGGGTCCTTCTCGTCGATCACCGGGCGCAGCGCCGCCACCGCCGCCTGCGAGCCCTCGACGTTCGCCTTGAAGTCCCAGAGGTCGGTGTGCGCGTACCGGTTCTCCTCGCCGGTGATCTTGCCGGTGGCCACCTCGTCCAGCAGCTCCTTGGCGCCGTTGGCCAGCTGCACGGGCGTCAGCTCGACCGGGCCCACGCGCGTCTGCAGGTCCTTGATGTCGGCCAGGAGCCGGTCCGCGACCTGGTTCGAGTCGGGCTGCAGCCCGTCGACCCACAGGTCCTTCTCCAGGCGGTGGAAGCCGGTGAACTCCACGCCCGGCTCGCCGTCGTCGCGGCCGTCCACCTTGGGGTCGATGTCGCCGAACGACTCCGCGACGGGCTCGATCCGCTCCCAGTAGGTGCGCACGACGGGGAAGAGCGCCTTGGCCCGGTCGACCTCCCCGGCCTTGACCGCGTCGACGAACTCCTGCGTCCGCGGCACCAGCGCCTCGATCTGGGACGTCGTGTAGCGCTTGTAGCCGGCCGTGGCCTCGGCGAGCTTCGCGTTGGTGTCGATCGACCGGGCGGCCGAGCCGAGGACCTGGAACGGCGCGCGGATGCCGTCGCCGACCATTCCGGGCTTGCACGCGGTGGTGTAGGTGCCGCCGTCGGGCACCTCGACGATGAGCTGGCGGGACAGGCCCGGGCCGATGTTCTCGACCTCGCCGAGGATCCGGTCGCCCGTGCCGTACAGGTAGAACTCCGTCACCTTGGTG
>DASVUG010000109.1:0-10831 GCA_036387155.1 Pseudonocardia sp.
ACTCGCCCGGCGAAACGCGCAACTCGCCGGGGCAGGACGCGCAACTCGCCCGGCAGAATGCGGAACTCGCCGGGGCGGAATGCGCAACTCGCCCGACGGAACGCGGAACTCGCCGGGGCGGGACGCGCAACTCGCCGGGCGCGACGGGCGGGACGGGTGTGGCCGCCGCCCGGGGCGGCGCGGTCAGCCCGGGTAGACGGGCACGCCGTCGGGGGCGCCGCCGACGACCTGCCGCCAGGACTCCAGCTCGCCGCCGGAGAAGCTCCAGACCCCGCTCTGGTCGGTGACGAGCACGGGGCGGTTCGGGGCGGCCGCGACGGCGCGCACGGGCGGGGTCAGGTTGCTCCCGGGCAGCTGGTCGAAGGTGAGCCCGTCGACCGACAGCTGCGACACGGGCCCGTCCGCTCCCGTGCCCACCACGACGAGGGTCTCGGCGGCACGCCAGTCCACCGCGACGACCTCGCCGAGGTCCGCGCTGCGCAGCCGGCGCACGTCCCGGATCGCCACGCCCTCGGGGCTGCGGGCCACGGCGCCGACGTAGAGCCCGCCGCGCACGACGGCTGCGATCCGCAGCCCGTCGCGGGACAGGCGCAGGTCCCGAACGGGCCCGACCGCCGTCAGCTCCGCCGCGTCGACCCGGGTGACGCGCGGCGCGCCGCGACCGTCGAGCAGGACGCGGGTGACCGGCCCGCCCTCCGGCACCGTCCACACCTCGTCGCCGCCGGGCGCCCACGACGGCCGGGTCAGCGTCGCCCCCTCCGGCCCGACAGGCGTCACCGCGGCGTCGGGACCGGTCAGCTGCAGGCGTTGGCGCGGGCCGTCCGCGGTGACGACGGCGACGCGCCGGCCGTCCGGGCTCGCCGCCGCCGACCGCACCGCCAGCTCGCCGTCGCCCACCGGCCCGGGCAGGGCGACGTCGGGCTGGCCGCCGGTCAGCTGGTGCACCCGCCCGCCGTAGACGACCAGCGCCGGGACCGTCGCGGCCGGCGGGTCGCCGGCCAGGGCGCCGACGTCGTCGCGGGTCAGGTCCGGCCGGTCGGCCAGGAGCGGCGCGCCGTCGACGAGCAGCCGCACGCGCCCCACGCTGACCTCGGCGAGGGAGAGCACGACCTGGGCGGCGAGCAGGCGCCGCCCGGCCTCGTCGAGGTCGCCGACCCCGGTGAGGTCGACGATGAGCGCGCCCTCGGGGCTGGGGGCGACGTTCGACCGCAGCGCCGCCCCGGGCCGCAGCACCGACGTCGCGGCGTCGCGCACCGCCGTGGACGGGCCGGCGAACAGCAGCTCCATCGCGCGCGCCGCCTGGGCGCCGGCCGGGCTGCCGGGCAGGTACCGCAGGTCCGGCACGGCCACCCGGCGGACCGGGTCGACGAACCAGGTCTTCACGGTGCGGTAGTTGGCCCGGAAGTCCGACAGCCGCACCACCACCCCCGCGGGCAGGGACGCGATGCGCCACTGCCCCTCGCGGCGCACGACGCCGACGTCGAGCTGCACGGGGGCGGGGGCCGGCTCGAACCAGCCGCCGGGCGTCACCCGGCCCAGCGAGGTGCCCCGGATGCGGACGGTGCGGGTGTCGCCGGACGGGTCGACGGCCGTCGGGTAGACGGTGTCGAACCGCTCGTCGAGCACCGTGACCCCGACGCCGTCGTCCCAGCCCGCCGCCTCGGGGGCGAGGAAGCGCCGCGCGGCGCCGTGCCGGTCCGGGCTGCTGCCCGAGGCGTAGACGAAGCCGCGAACCAGGTCCAGGGCGTTGCTGCCGTCCACGGGGCCGGGTGGGAGCACCGGTGCGTCGCCCTCCCCGACCCGGCGCAGGACCTGCACCGGCGAGCTGGCCGGCACGCTGGCGCAGCCGGCCGTGACGAGCACGGCGAGGACCAGCAGCAGGACCAGCGCGGTGACCAACCCGCCGGCGGCGCGCCCGCCACGGACCGCGGCCGGCCCGGCCACGGCGCGCCGGACGGGGGGACGGCGGCTCACCGGTCCTCCTCCCACCCGGCCGCCACCGGCAGGCCGTGCACCGGCGTGGGCACCGAGCCGCCCGTCGCGGCCGAGGTCGACGAGGCCGGGGCGGCCGCGGCGCCGCGGTCGTGCGGCACCAGGGGCAGCGGGCTGGCCGTCAGGGGCTCGCCGAGGTGGCGGGGCAGCGTCAGCCGGAAGGCCGAGCCGTGCCCGGGCTCGCCCCACGCCTGCAGCCAGCCGCCGTGCAGCCGGGCGTCCTCGATGCTGATCGAGAGCCCCAGCCCGCTGCCGCCGCCGCGCCGGGCGCGCGACTCCTCGGCCCGCCAGAACCGGTTGAACACCAGCGCCGCCTCCCCCGGCCGCAGCCCGACCCCGTGGTCGCGCACGACCACGGCGACGGCGTGCTCGTCGCCGGCCAACGTGATCTGCACGGGGCGCCCCTCGCCGTGGTCCAGGGCGTTCGCCACGAGGTTGCGCACGATCCGCTCGACCCGGCGCGGGTCCACCTCGGCGTACACGCCGACGGGCAGGTCCAGGTGCAGCGGGGTCGCGCTCTCCTGCGCCAGCCCGCGGACGGCCTCGACGGCCCGCACCACCACGCCCTGGACGTCGACCCGCTCGGCGGTGAGGTCCGCGACGCCCGCGTCCAGGCGGCTGATCTCGAGCAGGTCCGCCAGCAGCGCCTCGAACCGGTCCAGCTCCGTGACCAGCAGCTCGGAGCTGCGGCGCAGGGCGGGCAGGAGCTGGTCCTTCGACGCGTGCAGCACGTCCGCCGCCATCCGCACGGTCGTCAGCGGCGTGCGAAGCTCGTGGCTGACGTCGGAGGTGAACCGGCGCTGCAGCGCCCCGAACTCCTCGAGCTGGCGGATCTGGGCCTGGATGCTGCCGGCCATCTCGTTGTAGGACTCCGCCAGGCGCGCGACCTCGTCGTTGCCGTGGACGGGCATGCGCTCGTCGAGGCGCCCCTCGGCGAACCGCTCCGCGATCTCCGCGGCCTGCCGCACCGGCCGCACGACCTGCCGCGTCACGATGCTGGCGATGCCCGCGAGCAGCAGGAGCAGCACGAGCCCCCCGACGATCAGCGTGCTCTGCACCAGCGAGAGCGTGCGCTGCTCGGCGTCGAGCGGGAAGAGCAGGTAGAACTCCAGGTCCCGGCCCGCGGTGCGGACCGGCTGGCCCATGATGAGCGTCGGGATCTCGACGCCCTGGGCCGAGACCGTCACGTAGCGGCGGGCGAGCGCGCCGTCGGCGACGTGGCCCCGCAGGTCCGCCGGCACGTCCGCGACCGGGCCGGCCGACACCTCCTGCGGCCCGGTGCCGGTGCCGTCCGGCGCGGTCGCGTCGGCGCCGGTGCTCCGGGCGCCCGTCGTCAGCACGGCCCGGAACTCCCCCGCCGACGGCGACCCGGCGGCGTCGGCCACGCTGGCGTTCGTCAGCCGGTCCAGCGCCTTGTTCAGCTCGCCCTGCGCGCCCTCGCGGTCCGGGTCCACCCCGGCCAGCTCGCGCTCGAGCACGACCCGGCCGGCCTCGGCCTGGCTCTTCGCGTCGGCCTCCTTGCCCTGCAGGATGCGGCCCGCGATCTGGGTCTGCAGCACCAGCCCGAGCACGAGCACGACGGTCGCCGACAGCGCCAGCGTGCTGACCACCACGCGCGCCTGCAGCGAGCGCCGCCAGATGGCACCGAGGACCGCACCGACGTCCGTGGCGATCGCGTGGACGTGCGCGACGGCGCCGCGCAGCCGGCGGGTGGGCGGCAGCCGCTCCAGCCGCGTCCACAGCCGGGCGGCGGCGCTCGTCACGGCCGGGCGGCCGGCGGGGTCGCGCGGGACGTCACGGTGCAGGACGTCATGGGGGACCGGCCTTGTACCCCACGCCGCGGACGGTCAGGACCACCTCGGGGTGCTCCGGGTCGCGCTCCACCTTCGAGCGCAGCCGCTGGACGTGCACGTTCACGAGGCGGGTGTCGGCGGCGTGGCGGTAGCCCCAGACCTGCTCGAGCAGGACCTCGCGGGTGAACACCTGGCGCGGCTTGCGGGCCAGGGCGACGAGCAGGTCGAACTCCAGGGGCGTCAGCGCGATCGGCTCGCCGGCGCGGGTGACCTGGTGCGCGGGGACGTCGATCGCGACCTCCCCGATGGACAGCTGCTCGGCGGGCTCGGTCTCGGTGCGCCGCACCCGCGCCCGGATCCGGGCGACGAGCTCCTTGGGCTTGAACGGCTTGACCACGTAGTCGTCGGCGCCCGACTCCAGGCCCAGCACGATGTCCACGGTGTCCGTCTTCGCGGTCAGCATGACGATCGGGACGCCCGACTCGGTGCGGATCGCCCGGCACACGTCGATGCCGTTCATGCCGGGGAGCATGAGGTCCAGCAGCACGACGTCGGGCCGCAGGTCGCGCACGGCCGGCAGCGCGCGCGTGCCGTCGCCGACCACGGCGGTGTCGAACCCCTCCCCGCGCAGCACGATGGTGAGCATCTCGGCCAGCGCCGGGTCGTCGTCCACGACCAGAACCCGCGACTTCATGCAGGTCAATATCCCATCCCGCCCCGACGGTTCCGGTGCCGGGCCGCCCGGTCCCCGCTCCCAGTGTGCCCGCGGTCCCGGCGCGACGCCCGACCACCGGCCACCGGGCCGGCCCCCGGTCGGCTCCTCAGTCGAGCACCCGGCCCGCCAGCCGCTCGACGTCCACCGGCGCCGCTCCGTCGAGCACCGTCCACGCGGACAGCCACCCGGCGGCCGCCAGCCCGGCGTAGACCGCCGCCGTCCGCTCCTGGAGCCCGGCGTCGGCCTCGTAGCGGTCGCGCTCCCGGCCGGGGTCGGTGCGCGCGCGGCGCGCGGCGCGCTCCCCCGCGACGGCCCCGGGCACGGCCAGCAGCAGGTGGTGGTCCGGCACGGGGACCCCGAACCGGTCGACCTCCAGCTCCCGCACCCACCCGGCGAACTCCCCGCCCGCGGGTTGGTGCAGCCGGGCGGCGCCGTAGGCGGCGTTCGAGGCGACGTAGCGGTCGACCAGCACGACGTCGTGCCCGGCCAGCGCCGCGCGCAGGCCGGCGGCGGCGGCCCGGCGGTCCAGCGCGAACAGCACCGCCATGGCGTGCACCGAGTCGGCGAGGTCGCCCAGGCGCCCGTGCAGCGCGTCGCGGACGAGGTCGGCGTGCACGTCGACGCCGTAGCGCGGGAACGCCAGCGTCGCGGCCCGGGCGCCGCGGGCGCGCAGCGCGGGCAGCAGGCGCTCGACGAGCGTCCGCTTGCCCGCCCCGTCCAGGCCCTCGACGACGACGAGCCGTCCCACGGGCGGGGATACTGTCAGCCCGCGGTCCTCGTCCGCTAACCGATCTCCCGCACCACCGCCCAGGTCGCGGCGAACCCCGGGTGCAGCGGCAGCTCGTGCATCCGCCGGACCGGCACCCACTCCACGGCGATCGACTCGGGGGTGAGGTGCAGGGCGGGGAACGCGGTGTCCGCGCGGGCGACGACGGTCGTGTAGCTCCAGCCGCCGTGGTCGTCGACGTGCTCGCCGACCACCCGGTAGCTCGCCGCCGCGACCCCGGCCTCCTCGTCCGCCTCCCGGGCGGCGGCGGCCAGCGCCGTCTCGCCGCTGTCGCGCGCGCCGCCGAGGATGCCCCAGGTGCCGCCGTGGTGGCTCCACAGGGCGCGGTGCTGCAGCAGGACCCGGTCCCCGGCGTCCGGGTCCGAGTGCCGGATCAGCAGCCCCGCCGCCCCGTAGATCCCCCAGTGCTTGTGCCCCTGCGCGCAGTACGTCCAGCCGTCGCCGTCACCGCCGGGGAGCACCACGGATCCAGCGTAGGTGCGCCGGCGTCCCCCCACGACGTGGACCGACGCCCAAGACCTGCGCGAGGGTCACCCGGCTGCTGCCACGACGACCCTGGCGTAGCGCTCGCGCCGATCACCGCTCAGTACCGGTAGTGCTCCGGCTTGAACGGGCCCTCGACGTCGACGCCGATGTACTCGGCCTGGTCCTTGGTGAGCTTCGTCAGCTCGCCGCCGAGCGCCAGGACGTGGATCTTCGCGACCTTCTCGTCGAGCACCTTGGGCAGGCGGTAGACGTCCTTGTTGTACTCCTCGTGCTTGGTGAACAGCTCGATCTGGGCGATCACCTGGTTGGAGAAGCTGTTGCTCATCACGAACGACGGGTGGCCGGTGGCGTTGCCGAGGTTCATCAGGCGGCCCTCGCTCAGCACGAGGATCGAGTGCCCGTCGGGGAAGACCCACTCGTCGACCTGCGGCTTGATGTTCAGCCGGCGGATGCCCGGGTAGCGGCCCAGCCCGGCCATGTCGATCTCGTTGTCGAAGTGGCCGACGTTGGCCAGGATCGTCTGGTGCTTCATCCGGGCCATGTGCTCGGCGGTGACGATGTCCTTGTTGCCCGTCGTGGTGACGACGATGTCCGCCCGGTCCACGACGTCGTCGAGGCGCGCCACCTGGTAGCCCTGCAGCAGCGCCTGCAGGGCGCAGATCGGGTCGGCCTCGGTGACGATGACGCGCGCGCCCTGCCCGGCCAGCGCCGTCGCGCTGCCCTTGCCCACGTCGCCGAACCCGCAGACGACGGCGACCTTGCCGCCGATCAGCACGTCGGTGGCCCGGTTGAGGCCGTCGATCAGCGAGTGCCGGATGCCGTAGACGTTGTCGAACTTGCTCTTGGTGACCGAGTCGTTGACGTTGATCGCCGGGAACAGCAGCAGGCCCTGCTCGGCCAGCTGGTAGAGCCGGTGCACGCCGGTGGTGGTCTCCTCGGTGACGCCCCGGATGTCGCTCGCCACGCGCGTCCACCGCTGCGGGTCCTCGGCGAGGGCGCGCCGCAGCGTGTCGAGGACGACCCGGTACTCCTCGGAGACGGACAGGTCGTCGTCCTCGACCGTGGGCACGACACCGGTCTTCTCGTACTCGACGCCCTTGTGCACGAGCAGCGTGGCGTCGCCGCCGTCGTCCAGGATCATGTTCGGGCCGACGATCTCGCCGGCCGCGTCCCGGAACTTGAACAGCTGCTCGGTGGCCCACCAGTACTCGGCCAGCGTCTCGCCCTTCCAGGCGAACACCGGGACGCCCTTCGGCTCCTCGGGCGTGCCGTGCGGGCCGACGACGACGGCCGCGGCGGCGTGGTCCTGGGTGGAGAAGATGTTGCACGACACCCAGCGGACCTCGGCGCCCAGGCTGACCAGCGTCTCGATGAGCACGGCGGTCTGGACGGTCATGTGCAGCGAGCCCGCGACCCGGGCCCCGTGCAGCGGGCGGGCCTCGGCGTACTCGCGGCGCAGCTCCATCAGGCCGGGCATCTCGTGCTCGGCCAGCCGGATCTCCTTGCGGCCGAACTCGTGCAGCGCCAGGTCGGCGACGGCGAAGTCGAGCCCGTTCCGCTCCTGGAACCGGCTGCCGGCCGTGTCGGGCGGGGCGAGGTCGGGGGTGCTGCCGTCCGTCGCGGCGACGTCCGTGGTCATGCTTCAGGCCTCCTCGGCGAGAGATGTCGGGGAGGCGCCCTTGGAGTTCCGTGGCCGCGGGCCGAGCGTGGCGGACGCGTGACCCGGCCTGGGGCGGCCGTCCCGCGCGGAGCGCGGGAGGGACGCGTCGTGGCCGGATCGGTCACTGCCCGCTGCAGCGCCTCTCGAACCCGGGTGGGTCGTACCGGACCAGGATTCCCAGAGCCCCGCCGCGTGTCAAACGCGGACGCCCGGGCTCACAGTCAGCCGAGCAGGTGGTCGTGCAGGAGGGCGCGGGCCGCCTCGTGGCGCCCGGCGGCGGTGAGCAGGCCGGCGGGGACGACGGTGAAGTCCGTGTCGACGGCGACCCGCGCCTTCTCCAGCAGGGGCGCGAGCACGGTGTCGGCCTGCAGCGTCGCGACCAGCGCGGCCAGCCCGCCGCTGTCCGGGCGGCGGAACACCCCACCGGTCAGCACCAGCAGACCGACGTCGGGCGGCCCGGCCCCGCCGTCGGTCCCGCCGCCCACCTCCTCGTCCGCCCCGCCGTCCGGTTCCGTCCAGTGCCGGCGCAACGCGAGGACGGCCGCCAGCGCGGCGATGCGGCGGTCCTCGGCCGCCCCGCCCGCGTCGCGGGGGACGTAGCCGACGTCGGTGGTCATCCGCTGTACCGCGGGGCCGAGCAGGTCGGCCTCCACCGGGTCGACGACGCCCTCGGCCTGGCCCTCGACCAGCACGCCGCCGGCGGCCGCGCGCATCCCGAGGTCGCCCTCGGCCGTGCGGCGGGGACCGGGCGCACCGCTGGGCGGTGGGGCCGCACCCGGGGCGGACGGCGCGGGGAGGGCGAAGTGCACGTCCGTCGTCGCGCACCCGACGTCGACGACCAGCACCCGCACCCCGAGCAGGTCGGCGAGCACCCCGGCGCCCGTGCCCACCGCGTCGGGCGTGCCGGCGCGGACCAGGCGGCGGAACCGGGGGGCGACCGACGGCCCGCGCCCGCCGACGACCTGCCCCGCGTAGAGCCCGGCGATCGCGGCGCGCGCCGGACCCGGCACGAGCTCGCCGCGCCGCGGCGCCACGTTCGCGCAGGCCACCACCGTGCGCCCGGTCGCGGTGAGCAGGGCCAGCGCGTCGTCGCGGGCGGCCGCGTTGCCGGCGAGCACGATCGGGAACCGGACGCGGGCCCGGGCCAGCCGCGCGGCGTTGTGCAGCAGCGGTGCGGGGTCGTCGCCGTCCGCGCCGCCGGTCAGGAGGACGCCGCCGGGCCGGTGGCCGCGCAGCACCCGCACGTCGCCCGGGTCCAGCGGGCCGCCGTGCACGTGCACGACGCGGGACCCGGCGGTGCGGGCGACCCGGTACCCGGCCTCCTCGGCGGCCAGGCGCTCGGTCCCCACGACCGCCAGTCGGAGCCCCCCGCCGGCCGACGAGCAGGCCAGCAGCGGCGGCTCGGCGGCCATCGGGGCGGCCGCCAGGACCGCCCGCACGGCCGCGTCCACCCCGGTGAGCAGGTCCGGGCCCGTGGTGCGGTGCGCGGCGTACCCGGCCAGCGCGCCGTCCGCGCGGACCAGCGCCGCCTTCGTCCAGGTGGACCCGACGTCGAGGCAGACCGCGTCCGGCCCCGCGTCGGGATCCGGGTCCGGGGTCACGGGGCGGAGCGTAACCGGCCGCCCGCACCGGACGCGGCCCCGCGGGAGGCGGGCGGCTGACCCGCTGGCCGCGGGGACGGTCGGTCGATACGGTCGAACGCGACACGTGACGCGTCACACACGGACGGAGGTCTCCGATGCGCGGACTCATGCAGGACCGCCCCCTCGTCCTGCCGCACGTCCTGCACCGGGCCGAGCAGCTGTTCGGGCACAAGACCCTGGTGACGGCGACGGTGGGCGGGGAGACGACCACGACGGTGGCCGACTGGGCGCTGCGGGTGCGCCGGCTCGCCGCCGCGCTGGACGCCCTCGGGGTCCCCGGCGACGCCCGGGTGGGCACCTTCTGCTGGAACACCGCCCGCCACCTGGAGCTCTACCTGGCCGTCCCGTGCACGGGGCGGGTGCTGCACACGCTCAACATCCGGCTGTTCCCCGACCAGCTGGTGTACGTCGCGAACCACGCCGAGGACGACGTGGTGTTCGTCGACCGCTCGCTCCTGCCGGTGTTCGCCCCGCTGCGGGAGCGGCTGACCACCGTCCGGCACGTCGTGGTGATCGACGACGGCGCCGCGCACCCGCTCCCCGAGGGCGCGCACGACTACGAGGAGCTGCTCGCGGCCGCCACGCCGTTCGACGGCCGCTTCGCCGTGGACGACGAGCACCGCGCCGCCGCCATGTGCTACAGCTCGGGGACCACCGGCAACCCCAAGGGCGTGGTCTACAGCCACCGCTCGACGCTGCTGCACTCGCTGATCACGCTGACCGTGGACGGGCTCGGGCTGGCCGAGCGGGACGTGCTGATGCCGGTCGTGCCGATGTTCCACGCGAACGCCTGGGGGCTGCCCTACGGCGCCCTGCTGGCCGGCTCGGACGTGGTGTTCCCGGGGCCGAACATGACGCCGCAGGCGATCGTGGAGCTGCTGGCGCGCCACCGCGTGACCATCACCGCGGGGGTCCCGACGATCTGGATGGGCATGGCGCCGCTGCTGCGCGAGCACGACCTCTCCGCGCTGAGGACGGTCGTCTGCGGCGGGTCCGCGGTGCCGCGGGCGCTGTCGGAGGCCTACCGGGCGGCGCTCGGCGTGCCGATCCTGCACGCCTGGGGCATGACCGAGACCTCCCCCGTCGCGACGGTCTCGGGCGAGCGCTCCCAGTACGCCGGCGCCGACGAGGACGTCCGCGCCGACGCCCGCGCCCGCCAGGGCTGGCCGACGCCGCTGGTGGAGCTGCGCGTCGTCGACCCCGACACCGGCGAGCCGCAACCCTGGGACGACGAGGCGTCCGGGGAGATCCAGGCCGCCGGGCCGTGGATCGCCGCCGAGTACTACCGGGGCGAGGGCGGCGGCGCCCAGTTCACCGCCGACGGCTGGCTGCGCACCGGCGACGTCGCGGCGATCGACCGCTCCGGCTCGGTCCGGCTGGTCGACCGCACGAAGGACCTCGTCAAGTCCGGCGGCGAGTGGATCAGCTCCGTCGAGCTGGAGAACGCGATCATGGCCCACCCCGGCGTCGCCGAGGCCGCCGTGATCGGGATCGCGCACGAGCGCTGGTCGGAGCGGCCGCTGGCGTGCGTCGTCGTCAAGCCGGGCGCGACGGTGACGGCGGAGGAGCTGCGCGACCACCTCGCTCCGCTCGTGCCGCGGTGGTGGCTGCCCGACGCCGTGGAGTTCATCGACGAGGTGCCCAAGACCAGCGTCGGGAAGTTCTCCAAGAAGACGCTGCGCGAGCGCTTCGCGGACTACCGGCTGCCCGACGGGGACGGAGCCCGCTCCGGGGCCGGTCGGGCCTGAGCCCCGC
>DASVUG010000110.1:0-5119 GCA_036387155.1 Pseudonocardia sp.
CCGCCGGTCGCAGCGGTACCGGACCGGTCGCCGAGCTGTTTGAATCCGGGTGGCCACCGGTCCGGGCGAGGACGGTGACGCCAGGCACTCGGGCCCCGCCACGGCGGGGCGCCCGCCCACCGGCGGGCCGGAGGAGGGAGACGACCGTGTCGGAGCAGCCGGATCGGGCACCGGGGCAGGGCGCGGGAGCGGATGTCAGCCCGCACGACGTCACCCCGCCGGACGTCCCCGCGACGGACGTCGCCGCGACGGACGTCCCCGCGACGGAGGTCGCGCCGTCGGCGGTCCGCCCGTCGGAGGTCCCGCCGTCGGACGTCGCGGCACCGGACGCCGCACCCCGGGAAGCCCCGCAGGACGTGGCCCCGCAGGACGTGACTCCGCAGGACGCCGCTCCTCAGGACGCCGGCCCGACGGGCGCCGCGCCCCAGGACGTCACGCCGCAGGACCCTGCGCCGCAGGACGCCGCGCCGCAGGACGTCACACCCCAGGACGCCGGCCCGCAGGACGCCGCCCCCCAGGACGTCACGTCCCCAGACGTCAGCCCCCAGGACGTCACGCCGCAGGACGCCGCCGCGCAGGACTCCCCCGCGCAGGACGACCCGGCGCAGGATCCCGCCGGGTCGGGGGCCGCCGAGGCGCAGGACGTCGCCGGGTCGGAGCCCGCGCCGCTCGCGACCGCGGCCCCCGTGCCCGGGCCGCCGGACGTCGCGCCGCCGGCGCCGGCGGCGGCGCCGGCGAACGCAACTCCCGGCGCGATCGCCGCCCGCCCGCCCGCCCGCCGCCCGGATGCCCGACCCCGGTCCGGTGCCGGCGGGGGGGTCGAGCCCGGCGGGGACGACGAGCGCGACGCCGTCGCCGTCGGCGGCCCCTCCCCCGCGCACCCGCACGCGCTCGTCCACGAGTCCCCGCACCCCGTGCCGGTGCCGCCCGGGCCGACCGCCGTGCACGCGGTCCCCCCGGCCGGCGCGCACCCGGCGCGCTGGGGCCGGGTCGACCCGGACGGCACCGTCCACGTCCGCACCCCCGACGGCGAGCGGGCCGTGGGGTCCTGGCAGGCCGGCGAGCCCGAGGAGGGCCTCGCCCACTTCGCGCGCCGCTTCGACGACCTGCTGACCGAGGCCGAGCTGCTGGCCGCCCGGCTCGGGTCCGGCGGCGGCGACCCGCGACAGGCCCTGAACAGCGCCCGGACGCTGCGCGACGGGCTGGGCGAGGCGCACGTCGTCGGCGACGTCGCCGGCCTGGCCGCGCTGCTGGACGACCTGGTCGCCCGCGCCGAGCAGGCGGTCGGTGCGCAGCGCGCCGAGCGGGACGCGGCGCGGGTCGCGGCGCTGGCGCGCAAGGAGGCCCTGGCCGCGGAGGCCGAGACGCTGGCGGCCGAGGCGACCCAGTGGAAGCAGGCCGGGGACCGGTTCAAGGCGATCCTCGACGAGTGGCGCACCGTCCGCGGGGTGGACAAGAAGTCCGACGAGCTGCTGTGGAAGCGGTTCTCGAAGGCGCGGGAGGCGTTCAACCGCCGCCGCGGCTCGCACTTCGCCGAGCTGGACCGCCAGCGCGCCACCGCGCGGGCCCGCAAGGAGGAGCTGGCGCTGGAGGCGGAGAAGCTCGCCGACTCCGACGACTGGGGCCCCACCGCCGCCCGCTTCCGCGACCTCATGACCGAGTGGAAGGCGGCCGGGCGGGCGCAGAAGGACGCCGACGACGCCCTGTGGCAGCGGTTCCGCACCGCCCAGGACGCCTTCTTCGCGCGGCGCACGCAGAACTTCACCCGCCGCGACGCCGAGTTCGACGCCAACGCCGCCGCCAAGCGGGCCCTGCTGGACGAGGCCGAGCGGATCGACGTGGCCGACCCCGACGCCGCGCGGGCGGCCCTGCGGGGCGTCCAGGAGCGGTGGGAGGCGGTCGGCAAGGTGCCCCGCGACGACGTCCGCCCGCTGGAGGCCCGGATGCGCGCCGTCGAGGAGAAGGTGCGCGAGGCCGCCGACCGGCGGTGGCGGCGCACCGACCCGGAGGCCGAGGCCCGCGTGGCCCAGTTCCGGGAGCGCGTCGCCCAGTTCGAGGCCCAGGCGGCGAAGGCCCGCGCGGCCGGGGACGCGCGGCGGGCGGGCCAGGCCCAGGCCCAGGCCGACCAGTGGCGCGAGTGGCTCGCGACGGCCGAGCAGGCCGTCCAGCAGCGGTAAGGGGCTCAGCCGCGGCGGGCGGTGATGCGCACCCAGCACGCCGTCAGCACCACCATCGCCAGCACCGCCACGACCAGCCCGATGCCGGGCCCGGTGCCGCCGAAGGGCACGTTGACCTGCCGCGACCAGATGGCCCACACCCCGTTGACCACGGAGAACCCGGAGCCGATCGCGCAGGCGAAGGCCAGGGCCCACTGCCGGGTCGCCAGCGCGAGGGTGGAGCCCAGGACGCCGAAGCCCACGGCGGTGCCGGTGAACAGCCGGGGCAGGGCGCCGAAGTCCGCGGTGCCGGCGAGGATCTGCCAGCCGGGCACGCCGCCGGTCCAGGGCAGCATCAGGGCCCCGATGACGACCAGGATCGCGACGGCCACCGGCAGCGCCGTGCCGCCCGGGTCGATCCGGCGCAGCACCCGGCGTTCGGCGGCGGCGAGCTCGGCCTCCAGGGCCGCGAGGTCGTCGGGGGAGCCGTCGTCGGTCATGCCCCGCCCCCGACCGCGCACCCGGCCACCGCGGGGGCCGCCGCCGGCGCCCCGAACCCGGGCAGCCCCAGCCCCGTGGTGGCGCCGGCAGCTCCCCGGGTGCCCTGCTCGAAGACGTCCCCGGCGGTGGTGCGCCGGTGGGTCAGCAGCGGCCCGTCGGCCACCAGGTGGTGCGGCGCCCCGTAGGTCACCGCGACGGTCACGACGTCACCCGGCCGCACCGCGCCCTCCTCCCCGGGGGCGAAGTGGACCAGCCGCCCGTCGCGGGCCCGCCCGGACATCCGCCGGGTGGCGGCGTCCTTGCGGCCCTCGCCCGTGGCCACCAGGACCTCGACGACGCGGCCCTCCTGCGCCCGGTTCTCCTGCCACGAGATCTCCTCCTGCAGCGCGACGAGCCGCTCGTAGCGCTCCTGCACCACCGCCTTGGGCAGCAGCCCGGGCAGCGCCGCCGCAGGCGTGCCCGGCCGCGGGGAGTACTGGAAGGTGAACGCCTGGGCGAAGCGGGCCCGCTCGACGACCTCGAGGGTCGCGGCGAAGTCGGCCTCCGTCTCGCCGGGGAACCCCACGATGACGTCGGTCGAGATCGCCGCGTCCGGGATCGCGGCGCGCACGTCGTCGAGGATCCGGAGGAACCGCCCCGACCGGTACGACCGGCGCATCCGGCGCAGCACGTCGTCGGAGCCCGACTGCAGCGGCATGTGCAGCTGCGGGCAGACGTTGGGCGTCTCGGCCATCGCCGCGACGACGTCGGCGGTGAAGTCGCGCGGGTGCGGGGAGGTGAACCGGACGCGCTCGAGCCCGGGCACGTCGCCGCAGGCCCGCAGGAGCGCGGCGAACGCGCCGCGGTCGCCGAACTCGACGCCGTAGGAGTTGACGTTCTGCCCGAGCAGCGTCACCTCCAGCACGCCCTCGGCGGCGAGCGCCGCGACCTCGGCGAGCACGTCGCCGGGCCGGCGGTCGCGCTCGGTGCCGCGCAGCGAGGGGACGATGCAGAACGTGCAGGTGTTGTTGCAGCCCACCGAGATCGACACCCAGCCCGCGTAGGCCGACTCGCGCCGGGCCGGCAGCGTCGAGGGGAACACCTCGAGCGCCTCGCGGATCTCGACCTGCGCCGCGGCGTTGTGCCGGGCCCGCTCCAGCAGCGCGGGCAGGGACCCGACGTTGTGCGTGCCGAACACGACGTCCACCCACGGCGCGCGCCTCACGATCTCGGCGCGGTCCTTCTGCGCCAGGCACCCGCCGACGGCGATCTGCAGGCCCGGGTTCGCCACCTTCGCCGGGCGCAGGTGCCCGAGGTTGCCGTAGAGCTTGTTGTCCGCGTTCTCGCGCACCGCGCAGGTGTTGAACACCACGACGTCGGCCGCGGCCGGGTCCGCCGCGCGCGCGTAGCCCGCGGCCTCGAGCAGCCCGGCCATCCGCTCGGAGTCGTGCACGTTCATCTGGCACCCGTAGGTCCGGATGGTGTAGCTGCGCCCCACGCAGGAAGCGTAGACGCCGGCCCGCACGACCTCGCGTCGCGCACCCGCTCGGGCCACCGCGAGCGACCCGTCGCCCTCCCGCCGCGGGGCGGCGGACGGGCCGGTCGCGGCGCGCCTCAGCGACCGGTGGCCCGCCGGGCCGCGTCGACGTCGTCGGCCATCCGCACGAGCGCGCCCTCGAACAGGGCCTCGGCCGCGTCCTGGAACGGGTGCAGGTGCCCGACCAGCTCGAGGGTCACCAGCCCGTGCAGGCGCGCCCGCAGCTCGATGAAGAACGCGGCCGCCCCGACGGGCAGGGTCATCGTCGCCGCGTGGTCGTCGGCCAGGGCCTCCGCGCCGGGGGCCAGGGGGACGGCCGCGAGCTGGGCCGGGGTCCAGCCGTCGAAGGTGACGTCGGTGAACGGTTTGCTGAGCCGCCACGCCGCTTGCCCGACCTCGCTCTCCGAGAGCGGGGTGAACCCGGGCACGGGCGTGCCGTAGAGCAGGAGGAAGGCCGACCGGTTGCCCAGCGCCCAGGCCCGGAAGGCGCGGCACGCGGCCGCGGTGCGCTCGCGCGGCGGGCGCCCGCGCGTGGCGTCCGCGGCGGCCTGCACGGCGTCCGCCGCCGCGTGGTGGGCGTCGACGACCAGCGCCGTCAGCAGCGCGTCCCGGTTCGCGAAGTAGTGGTAGAGCGACTGCACCGTCATGCCCACCTCGCGGGCGACGCCGCGCAGCGAGAAACCGCCCGGGCCGGCGGTGACGAGCTCCTGCAGCGCCGCCTGCTTGATCTCGGCGACGGTCTCCGCGCGCCGCCGGTCGCGCACCGACGAGACTGACACCACTAGAACTCCTTGACACTGTTAGGCAGCGCGGTCCACACTGGCCGTGCCACCCAGCCTAACAGTGTCAGGGGATCTGCGATGACCACCGTTCTGGCCGACGCCCGCCGCGGACACCCGGGGCTGTTCGCGTTCGCCCTGGCCATGGCCGTGCTCACCGCCGTGCT
>DASVUG010000111.1:0-19612 GCA_036387155.1 Pseudonocardia sp.
CGCGTCCCCGACTTCCACATGTCCTCGGTGTCCCCGGCCCGGTGACGGCGTTCGCGCCGTCGGGAGCGACCCAGCGGTGCCTCAGCCCTCCGCCGGGAGCTGTCGGCGCAGGCAGTCGAGCAGGTCGTCGACGCCCAGGCCGTCGGGTAGCGGGGTGCCGATCAGGGTGCGCAGGTAGAGCCCGTCGCCGACGAGCTGGACGAGCCAGGCGAGGACCGGGTCGCCCAGGCGGTCGCGCAGGGCGGCGAGGGCGTCGGCGTCGACGGCGGCCAGCGCGCCCGAGACGGCGGTGGCGTCGCGGGTGTGCTCGCCCGCGCGCAGGGCCGCCAGGTAGGTGCGGGTCAGGCCGCCGGGGATCCCGCCGCCGGGCGCCGAGGTGCGCAGGTAGTAGGCCGCGGCGCCCTCGGGCGCGGTGCGGACGGCGTCGGCGTCGGCGGCGCTGCGCTCCCGCAGCCGCCCGAGCAGCCCCGCGGCCAGGGCGTCCTTGGACGCGAAGTGGTAGAGCAGCCCGCCCTTCGACACCCCGGCCGCTGCCGCCACCGCGTCCAGGGTCGCCGCGGCCGGACCGGCCTCGATCAGGAGCGTCTCGTAGGCGTCGAGGACGCGGTCGCGGGCGCTCGCCACCGCCCGAGCCTAGGCCACATGCGAGTGCGGCCCGCGGACGTGCACCGGCTCACCCCGGCGCCGCCCGTGGAATACCGGCACCCGCTGTACCGTCTGGACGGTATAGCAATCGTGCCCGTCCGCAGGAAAGCTTTCGTGTCCGTCCTGACCCCGTCCCGCCCCGTCCCGGCCACCCGCGCCGACCGCCGCACCTGGCTCGGCCTGGCCGTGCTGTTCCTGCCGACCCTGCTCGTCGCCATCGACGGCACCGTGCTGAGCTTCGCGCTGCCGGCGATCTCCGAGGCGCTCTCCCCGAGCGCGCGGCAGCTGCTGTGGATCGTCGACGTCTACCCGCTCGCCCTCGCGGGCCTGCTGGTGGCGATGGGGACGCTCGGCGACCGGATCGGCCGGCGCCGGCTGCTGCTGATCGGCGTGGCCGGCTTCGGCGCGGTCTCGGCCGCCGCGGCGTTCGCCACCGACGCCGCCCAGCTCGTCGCCGCCCGCGCGCTGCTCGGCGTCTTCGGCGCCATGCTCATGCCCGCCACGCTCGCCCTGCTGCGCACCCTGTTCCTCGACCGCGCGCAGCGCCGGCTCGCGCTGGCGATCTGGGCGACCGGCTTCGCGGCGGGCGCGGCGCTGGGACCGGTGCTGGGCGGTGTCCTGCTCGAGCACGCCTGGTGGGGCTCGGTGTTCCTGGTGAACGTGCCGGTCATGCTCGTCCTGCTGGCGGTGGCGCCGGTGCTGCTGCCCGAGTCCCGCACGCCCGCGCCCGGCGCGCTCGACGTGCCGGGCGTGGCGCTGTCGATCGTCACGATGGTCGCGGCCGTGCTGGCCGTGAAGACGTTCGCCGCCGACGTCCCCCTCGCGCTCGCCGAGCTGGTCGTCGCCGCCGCGGCGGGCGTGGCCTTCGTGGCCCGGGCCCGCGCCCGCCGGGCCGGCGGCCGCGAGCCGCTGCTCGACATCGGGCTGTTCGCCGCACCCGTGTTCCGCCTCGCCGCGCTGGCCCACGCGACGACGATGTTCGCCTACGTCGGCCTGCTCTTCCTGCTCACCCAGGAGCTGCAGCTGGCGGCCGGGCTCTCCCCGCTGCACGCCGGCCTGCTGCTCGTGCCGGGCTCCCTCGTCACCATGGTCGCGGGCGTGGGCGCCGCTCGGCTGGCGCGGTACGCGCCGTTCCGGGTGCTCGTGCCGGCCGGGCTGCTGACCGCCGCCGCGGGCTTCGCGCTGTTCGCCGTCGACGGCGGCACCGGCGCGGCGGTGGCGGCGTCGGTGCTGGTCGGCGCCGGGATCGGGCTGTCGGAGACCCTCGCCAACGACGCGATCCTCGCCTCGGCCCCCGCCGAGCGCGCCGGCTCCGCGTCCGCGGTGTCGGAGACGGCCTACGAGGTGGGCTCCGTGCTGGGCACCGCGGTGCTCGGCAGCGTGCTGGCCTCGGTGTACGCCGCGGCGCTCGCCGTGCCGACGAGCATCGGGCCGGTGTTCGCCCACGACGCCCGCGAGACCCTCGGCGGCGCGGTCGCGCTGGCCGGTCGGGTCGGCGGCGCGGAGGGCGGCCGCCTGCGGGACGCCGCCGTCGCGGCCTTCGCGCACGGGGCCGCGGTGGCGTCGTGGGTCGCGGTGGTGGTCCTGGCCGGCGTCGCGGTGGCCGTCGCGGTCGGCCTGCGCCGCCGCTGACCCGGCGCGGGTACCGGCCGCGATGCCGACGGCGCCCGCCGGGATCCCCGGACCGGCGCCGTCGCGTCGTTCTCTAGAGGCCGTTCGGCGGGCTCACCGGCTGCACCGGCGTGGTGGTCGGCTGGACCATCGTCGGCGCGGGCTGCGTGCTGACGCCGCGGTCCGACAGCTTCAGCTGCACCTCCTCGGCGATCTCGTCCGCCTTGCGCTGCTGGCGGACGCGGATCAGCACGAGCATCGAGATGCCGTAGGCGACGCCGAGCACGATGAGGACGATGCCCAGCTTGACGACCATGTTCTGCAGCTGCGTGCCGACGTCGATGCTCCACACGGAGATGATCGTCAGGACGCCGATGGTGATGAGGTGGAACAGGACGTTCAGGAGACGGTTGACCGAGGTCGTCACCTTCTCGTCGTGGAAGACCTCCTTCAGGAACGGCTGGCCCGACATCATCAGGATGCGGCCGACCGCCACCGTCAGCAGGATCGAGATCACCAACAGGGTGAGGTACTCGGCGGTGTCGCTCATCGCGTTCCCCCGCTGCGCTCGGTCCGCTCGCTCACTGGTCGCTCCCCTCCCGGGCGGCACGCCGGTGGCGTTCGCACCGCGTCGCCGGGAAGTACCCGAACGAGGCACGAAACAGTCCCCGGCACCCGCGGCTGCCGTCCTCCATTCTCCGCCGCGCCGCGCTGCGCCGGAAGGGCCGATCCACGCGGCTGAATCGATGTCTTTCTCGTTCGTGTGAGTGAGCTGACAGCTGCGCTCCGTGAGCGATGCCCCGGACCCCCGGTACCGTCCGGGCACCCCGGACCGCCGACCACCCACCGCGAGCGTGGGTGTCTTCGGCGTTCCCCCGTCCGAGTTCCCGACGCCGGCGCGGACCGGCGAGGAGGAGGCGGCATGACCACTCCGGCGACCGCGGCGACCGCGCCCGGGACCGACGTGTCCGACGGCGCGCCCACCGCCCACCCCCGCCTGCTGGCGTGGGTCCGGGAGGTGGCGGCGCTGACCACGCCCGAGCGGGTCGTGTGGTGCGACGGGTCCGACGAGGAGTGGGAGGCGATGACCGCGGCGCTGGTGGACGCCGGCACCCTCGTGCGGCTGCGGGCCCGGCCGAACTCCTTCTGGGCGGCCTCGGACCCCGACGACGTCGCCCGCGTCGAGGAGCGCACCTTCATCTGCTCGGTGCGGGAGTCCGACGCCGGCGTCACCAACAACTGGTGCGCGCCGGCGGAGATGAAGGCGACGATGACGGCGCTCTACCGCGGGTGCATGCGCGGCCGGACGATGTACGTCGTCCCGTTCTGCATGGGCCCCACCGACGCGCACCGCCCCGTGCTGGGCGTCGAGATCACCGACTCCGCGTACGTCGTGGCGTCGATGAGGATCATGACGCGGATGGGCGCGGCCGTGCTGCCGCTGTTCGACGGGCCCGCCGGGGACGAGTTCGTCCCGTGCCTGCACTCGCTGGGCGCCCCGCTGGAGCCCGGCCAGGACGACGTGCCGTGGCCGTGCAACCCCACCAAGTACATCAGCCACTTCCCCGAGGAGCGGACGATCTGGAGCTACGGCTCGGGGTACGGCGGCAACGCGCTGCTGGGCAAGAAGTGCTACGCGCTGCGGATCGCCTCGGTCATGGCCCGCGACGAGGGTTGGCTCGCCGAGCACATGCTGATCCTCAAGCTGGTCCCGCCCGCGGGGGAGCCGCACTACGTCGCCGCGGCGTTCCCGTCGGCCTGCGGGAAGACCAACCTCGCCATGCTCGAGCCGACGATCCCGGGCTGGCGCGTCGAGACCCTCGGCGACGACATCGCGTGGCTGCGCTTCGGCGACGACGGCCGCCTCTACGCCGTGAACCCCGAGGCCGGCTTCTTCGGCGTCGCGCCCGGCACGAGCTGGACGACCAACCCGAACGCCATGCGCACCCTCGCCCGGGGCAACTCGATCTTCACCAACGTCGCGCTGACCGACGACGGCGACGTGTGGTGGGAGGGCGGCGGCGACGCGCCCGCCCACGCGACGTCGTGGAAGCGGCAGGACTGGACGCCCGCCTCCGACGAGGACGCCGCGCACCCGAACTCCCGCTACTGCACCCCGATGGCGCAGTGCCCGGTGCTCGCGCCCGAGTGGGACGACCCGCGCGGCGTCCCGATCTCGGCGATCCTCTTCGGCGGTCGCCGCCGCGACACCGTCCCCCTGGTCACGCAGTCGCGCGGCTGGCAGCACGGCACCTTCCTGGGCGCCACGCTGTCGTCGGAGAAGACCGCCGCGGCCACCGGCGGGCTCGGCGAGGTCCGCCGCGACCCGATGGCCATGCTGCCCTTCATCGGCTACGACGCCGGCGACTACCTCCGCCACTGGATCGACATCGGCAAGGGCGCCGACGCGGACCGCCTGCCGAAGATCTTCTACGTCAACTGGTTCCGCCGCGACGCCGACGGCCGGTTCCTGTGGCCCGGGTTCGGCGAGAACGGGCGCGTGCTCAAGTGGGTCGTCGAGCGCGTCGAGGGCCGGGCGGCCGCCCGGGACACCCCGGTCGGCCACGTGCCGACCGCGGACCAGCTCGACCTCGACGGGCTCGACGTGCCCCGCGCAGACGTCGAGGCGGCGCTGGCGGTGGACGTCGGGGAGTGGCGCGCGGAGATCCCGTCGATCGAGGCGTGGTTCGACCGGATCGGCCCGTCGCTGCCGACGTCGCTGCGCGACGAGCTCGCGGCGCTGGCGCTGCGCCTCGGTCCGGCCTGACGGCCCGCCGGGGTCGCCGTTCGGTCTCGAAGTCCGGATTCGTCGGTCCCCGGACCTACCATCCGCGTCGACGAGGTCGTCGAACCCGGGAGGAAAAGCCGTGTCGGAGCCCGAGCAGGGCGGCGGAGGGCTGCGGTTCAGTCCGTGGAACCTGCTGCTGCTGGTCCCGTTCCTCATGTTGGTCACGCCGTGGATCAACCACGACCAGCCGAGGCTGTTCGGCATGCCGTTCTTCTACTGGATCCAGTTCGTCTTCGTGCCCGTCGGCGTCGTCGCGGTCGCGATCGTGTACGTGAAGACGCTCGACCGCGGGCCCACGGCGCCCGGCGAGCCGATCGACGTCGACCGGCTGGACGAGGGCACGGCGGACGAGGCGGCGGAGAGGGGGGCCGCGCGATGATCCAGTGGGTCGAGCTCGTGGTGTTCGCGGTGCTGTTCGCCGCGGTCAGCGTGATGGGCTTCCTCGCGTCGCGCTGGCGGCGGGCCGAGACGCTCGAGCACCTCGACGAGTGGGGGCTGGGCGGGCGCAAGTTCGGCGGCTGGGTCACCTGGTTCCTGGTGGGCGGGGACCTCTACACCGCCTACACCTTCGTCGCGGTGCCCGCGCTGCTGTTCGGGGCCGGCGCCACGGGCTTCTTCGCCCTGCCCTACACGGTGATCCTCTACCCGCTGGTGTTCCTGCCGGTGCTGCGGCTGTGGTCGGTCTCGCGGGTGCACGGCTACGTCACCCCGGCGGACTTCGTCCGCGGCCGCTACGACAGCCCGCTGCTCGCGCTGCTGGTGGCGATCACGGGGCTGGTGGCCACCATGCCCTACATCGCGCTGCAGCTCGTCGGCCTGGAGGCCGTCCTGCGCACGATGGGCCTCAACGGCACCGGGCTGGCCGGGCACCTGCCGCTGTTCGTCGCCTTCGTGATCCTCGCGGTCTACACCTACCAGTCCGGGCTGCGTGCGCCCGCGCTGATCGCGTTCGTCAAGGACATCCTGATCTACATCGTCATCCTGGTGGCGGTGATCTGGCTGCCGGCCCGCTACGGCGGCTGGTCGTCGATCTTCGACGCGGCCTCGGCCAAGCTGGCGCAGCCGAACCCGGCCACCGGCCGGCCGCAGGGCTCGATCCTGCTCACCGCGAACAACCAGCTCCAGTACGTCACCCTCGCGCTGGGCTCGGCGCTGGCGCTGTTCCTCTACCCCCACTCGCTGACCGGGATCCTCGCGTCCCGCGGCCGCAACGTGATCAAGCGGAACATGATCGCCCTGCCGGCCTACTCGCTGCTGCTCGGGCTGCTGGCGCTGCTGGGCTACGTGGCCATCGCCGCCGGGGCGAGGCCGATCACGAACAACGCCACCGGGCGCCCGGACACGAACACGATCGTGCCGGTGCTGTTCGACAACGAGTTCAACCCGGTGTTCGCGGGCGTCGCCTTCGCCGCGATCGGGATCGGCGCGCTGGTCCCCGCGGCCATCATGTCGATCGCCGCGGCGAACCTCTGGACGCGCAACATCTACAAGGAGTACCTGCGCCGCGACGCCACCCCCGCGCAGGAGGCCAAGCAGGCCAAGCTCGCGTCGCTGGTGGTCAAGTTCGGCGCGGTGCTGTTCATCGTCGCGGTGGACCCGCAGTTCTCCATCGACCTGCAGCTGATCGGCGGCGTGATCATCCTGCAGACGCTGCCGGCCGTCGCCATCGCGCTCTACACCCGCTGGCTGCACCGGTGGGCGCTGGTCGCGGGGTGGGTCGTCGGCATGGGCTACGGGCTGTACCTGCTCTACCTCATCCCGAACGCCGCCGCCGGGCGTGCACACTTCGGCGGGTCCGCGCTCGCGCTGGACAAGCTGACGCTCCTGGGCTGGCACCCGTTCGCCGGCTCGCAGGTGCAGATCTACGTGGGCTTCGTGGCGCTGGTGCTGAACCTGCTCGTCGCCGCCGCGCTCACCCCGTTCCTGCGGGGTCGCTCGGCCGAGGGCACGGACCGGACGGCCCCGGCGGACTACCACGCCGACGAGGGGTCCGAGCGGCTGCGGCCCGTGGCCGAGCAGCCGGTCGGGAGCGAGGAGGCCCCCGCGGGCGTGAAGCTCGGCAGCTGAGAACGGACGCGGGCCGGGGCGGCGGGTCCTCGCCGCACGCCCCGGCGCGCGCCGGCCGTCGGCCTCGCCGGCCGTCGGGCCCGCACCGCTCGCCGGCCTCGCCGGTCGGTCGGACGTCGGGCCCGTGCGGCCGGTCCGGCGCCGGGAGGCCCGTCGTCAAGAGTGACGAGCGCCCGTCGGATCACCCGAACGGGTCGGATCCCGGCCGCGAGCAGGCGATCTGGGTGTTGCACACCGTGTCCGACCGGGTGCACCGCGTTGAACGAGATTGCGCGAAAGTGCAACATCGGGACGCGAGGTGCGATGTGAACGGTGGGCGTCGCCGCTCGGCGGCGGAGGCGGAGGTGCGGGCATGCTGGACGTCGGGCCGAGTCCCAGCGAGGTCGACAGCCTGATGACGTTCGTCGACCGGCTCGGCGCGGCCGGGACGGACGCCGCGGCGGCCCGGGCGCACGAGCGGATCGCGACGGACATCGCGGCCGGGGTCGTGCCGCCCGGGCTGCGCCGTCTCGCCGAGGGCCTGTCGGCCGGGACCGGGGCCGCGGCCCCGCCACCGCCGCGGCGCCCCGCCGACGACCCGGCCTCGGTCGCCGCCGCCGTCCGCGACGAGGCGCTGATCGTGCTGGAGGAGGTCGGGCCGGACGAGGTCGCGGCCGCGGTCGCCGCCCTCGTCGACGACGGGCGTCGGATCGCCGTGACGGGCGCGGACGCCGCGGCCCTCGCCGCCGTCCGCCGGGCGCTGCCCGCCGCCGCCGCCGACCGCGCGGTCGACGCGCTGCCCGCACTCACCCCGGCCGACCTGCACCGGCTCCGCGGCCTGCTCGCCACGTCCACCCCGGCGCGGCAGGCCCGTGCGGCCCAGCAGCTGCCACCGCTGCACGCCCTGCCCGCCGCGGCGGAGGTCGACGAGCTGTGCGCCGTGGCGGCGCGCCCGACACCGCGGGGCACCGAGGAGCTGATGCCGCTGCTCGCCGAGCTGGACGCCGACCGGCGCGCCGCGGTCACCGCGCTCGCCGGCGAGGTGGCGCGCACGCTCACCGCCCTCGGCGGGCGCGGCGAGCCGTGGACGTGGGAGCTGCTCGCCGACCTCGTCCACGGCCGCCGCCGGCCGGCGTTCGACGCGATCGTGCAGTCGGCGGCGCAGGCGCTGACGACGATCGACGACGGCCGGGACGACCCGCCCGTGCGCGTCGTCGGGCCGCTGCCGGCCGACGCGGTCGACGTGCTGGTCGACTACCTGGAGGTGCGGGAGGCCGGCGGCCGCACCCGCGGGCCGTTCCGCTCGGTGTGGCCGTCGGGCGGGGTGCCGCGCGAGGTCGTGCCCGTCCTGCGCCGGCTGCGCGTCGGGGACCGGGAGCCGGAGTCCGTGCACGACCTGCGGGTGGTGCTCACCTGGTTCGAGCTGCGCGAGAAGCTCCTCGCCGTCGACGCCGACTGCGCGGCCCTGGGCCTGCCGACGCCGCAGAACCCGACGCAGCTGCGCGCGCTGTCGGACGCGCTGCGCGACGTCGGCGCGGCGGCCCGCTCGGTCGGCGCGCTGCGCCACGACGTGCTCTTCCTGGACGCGGGCTCGCCGCTGGCCGTGCCGGACGTCGCCGCGGCCGAGGCGCTGGCCATCGCGGTCCTCGACTACGCCGAGAACGGGTCGGCCACCGAGGCCGGGCGGCGGCTGGACGCCCTGGCCGACGGGCTGGCCGCCCACGCGCCGCCCGGGTCGACGGCCCCGGAGCACGCGCGCGCCGTCGCCGCGCTGCGCGCCCGGGACGCGCCGGCGTACCGCGACGCCGTGCAGGACCTGGTCCGCGCGCACCGCGAGCTGTGCGACGAGCAGCGGACGGCCGCCCTGCTCACCGGGCTCGGGTCGCCGACGCTGGCCGCGGCGTGGGACAGGAGCCGCAGCGCGGCCGCCCGCACGGGAGCGCCGGTGCGCTCGGGCTTCGCCTGGTTCCGCGCCACCCCGGCCCTGTTGGCGGACCTGCCGCCCGCGGACCGCGTGGACGTCGTGGTGGTGGTCGACGCCGCGGGCGAGGGCGTCGACCGCGCGCTGCTGGCCGCGGCGGCGCCCCGCGTGGTGGCCGCGGTCGCCCGCGGCGGCCGCTCCCACCCCGGCAGCCTGCTCGGCCTGCTGCACCGCGCGGGGGCGCTGGTGATCCGGGGCCGCAGCCCCGTCGGCGGCCGCGTCGTCCCCCTCCCGCCCGCGCCGCGGCCGCGGCCGGTGCCCGGGCACGGGGGGGTCGGGCAGGCCGGGGCGTAACGGGCGGGAGTGGCATGTCGCACACCCCGTCCCCCGCGTCGAGGTCTCGACGGCGCGCGGGCCGCTCGGGATCATCCCGCCATGCAGCTCACGGGCCGGCGCGTGGCGATCCTGTCCTACCGGCTCGGCATGGCCGACGGCGTCTCGGTGACCGCCGCGCAGTGGGCGGCGGCGCTGCACCGGCTGGGCCGCGAGGTCCGGACGGTCGCGGGCGCCGGGCGGGCGGACGTCCTGGTCCCGGGTCTGGCGCTGGACGCGGCGGTTCCCCCGTCGCCGCGTGACCTCGACGCCGCGCTGGGCGACGTGGACCTCGTCGTGGTCGACAACGTCTGCTCCCTGCCGATGAACCGGCCCGTGGGCGAGGCGGTCGCCCGCTACCTGGCCGGACGCCCGGCGGTGCTGCGTCACCACGACCTGCCCTGGGAGCGGGACCGCGACGCCGGGGCCGCGTGGCCCCCCGACGACCCCGCGTGGCGCCACGTCACCGTGAACGACCTGGCCCGTCGCGCGCTGGCCCGCCGGCGGGACATCGCGGCCACCACCGTCTACCACGGCTTCGACGAGCGTCCCTGCCCCCAGCTGCGGTCGGAGGTGCGCGCGGCGCTCGGGGTGGACGACGGCCCGCTCGTCCTGCAGCCCACCCGGGCGATCCCGCGCAAGAACGTCGGCGCCGGGCTCGCGCTGGCCGCCGCCCTCGGCGGCACCTACTGGCTCACCGGGCCGGCCGAGGACGGCTTCGCCGACGCGCTCGCCCGGACGCTGGCCGCGGCCGCGGTGCCGGTGCGCCGGGGGCTGCCGGACGGCGTCGACATGGCGGCGGCCTACGCCGCGTGCGACGTCGTCGTGCTGCCGTCGTCGTGGGAGGGCTTCGGCCTGCCGCTGATCGAGTCGGCGCTGCACCGGCGGCCGCTCGTCGTGGGCGCGTTCCCCGTGGCCCGCGAGCTGCAGCGGCTGGGGTTCGGCTGGTTCACCGCGGCCGACCTCGACGCCCTGCGCCGCTTCCTCGCCGCTCCCGACGCCGCGCTGCTGGACCGCGACGAGGCGCTGGCGCGGCGGCACTTCGGCATGGACGCCCTGGTCCACCGGCTGGGAACGCTGCTCGCGGACGTACCGGTGTGCCACCATTCCGCCGCCGACTCCGGTCACGAAGGGAGCCCCACCGGATGCGACTGCGTGACCGCCTGATCGCCCGACTGCTCGACGGGCCGCTGGACGCCCTCGTCACCCGCAAGGTCGACGAGCGGGTGGCGGCGCTCAAGCTGGACGCGCTCTACCGCCACCGCTGGCACGGCGACGAGAGCCGGCTGCGGATCCACGAGACCGCGGTGGTCAACAACGCGCTGTTCAACGTCTCCGGCGGCACGATCACCGTCGGCGAGAACGCGTTCTTCGGCCACGACGTCGCCATCCTGACCGGCACCCACGACATCGAGAAGTTCGGCCGCGAGCGCCAGCTCGCCTTCCCCCGCTCCGGGCGTGACGTGGTGGTCGGGGAGGGGGTGTGGCTGGCCAGCCACGTCCTCGTGCTCGGCCCGGTCACGATCGGCGAGCACGCGGTCGTGGCCGGTGGCTCGCTGGTGCGCGAGGACGTCGCGCCCTACACCGTCGTCGCCGGGCGGCCGGCGAAGCTGGTCCGGACCATCCCCCGCCCGGACGTGGCGCGACCGGACGGTGCGCCGCAGGACGGCCGCGCGGAGTCGCCGTGAGGGTCGAGCTGGGCGCCGGGGAGAAGCCGCACCCGGACTACGAGGTCCACGTCGACCTGCTGCCCCTGCCCGACATCGAGGTCCGCGCCGCCGTCGACCGGTTGCCGTTCGCCACCGGCTCGGTCACCGCGCTGCGCGCGAACCACGTGCTGGAGCACCAGAGCTACGAGCTGGTCGACGAGACCCTGCGCGAGTGGGCGCGGGTGCTGGCGCCGGGCGGGCGGCTGGACATCGGCGTGCCGGACTGCCGGTTCGTCGCCGAGCAGTGGGTCCGCGGGGAGATCGACACCGCTGAGGCCAACCACTGGATCCTCGGCGGGCACTCCGAACGCGCCGCCCACCGCGGCGTGGACTCCCGGGGCGTGCCGCTGTGGATCTGGAACGCCCACCACACGATGTTCGACGCCGACTCGCTGCGCGCGGCCGTCGCGGCGCACTTCGACGTCGAGGAGCTGTTCACCTACGACGTCCGGAACCTGCGCCTCCACGGCCGGGGCCGCTGAGGGTCGCGCACCCTGAACAACACCTGAGAATCGTCCGGAACGCCCCCGGGCCCGTGGTGCCGGGTGCCACGGTCACCGGCATGGGGAGACTCGTCACCGGAGCCGGGGTGCTCGTCGCCGCGCTGCTCGGCACCGTCCTGTCCGCCACACCCGCCATGGCCGACCCGGGGTGCGGGGTCGGCGCGGGACCGGCGATCCTCGGCAGCAACCCGGCGCCGGGCCCGGTGCCCCCGCCGCTGCCGCCGGTCCTCCCGCTGCCGCCCCAGATCCTCCCGCTGCCGCCGCCGGTCCTCCCGCTGCCGCCACCCGGCGGCCCCGGCGTCCTCCCCCTGCCCGCCGACCCCTGCACCCCCGGGCCCGGGCCACGCCCCGGCCCCGGCGTCGGTCCCGGCGTCGGCGCGGGTGCGGGCGTCGGCGTGGGTGCCGGCGTCGGTGTCCGCGTGGGTGTCGGGATCCAGGACGGTCCCGGGTCGTCGCCCGTCCTGCCACCGGCAGCTGGTGACGCCGCACGACCGGGGAGCTCCGTGCCTCCCCCGAAGGGGCCGCTGCCCGGGTTCCCGGGCGCGACACGAGTCCCGCCGAGGACACCGGTGCAGGGAGGTGGCGGTCTGCGAGCTCGGTGGAAGTTACCCGACGGGACGATCCTCGAGTGGGACAGGCAGCACGGGGAGGTGGAGAAGTACGACAAGCGGGGGAAGCACCGAGGAGCATTCGATCCGGAGACCGGTGAGCAGAAGAAGGGTCCGGACCCGACACGGAAGGTGGAACCATGACCTGGCTCGTCCAGAGTTTCGACACGCGGACGGAAGAGCTCCTGGCCGAGGTCGACCTCGACGCGCTGGCCTCCGGTGCCGTGGAGCGGCTGATCGGTGCCGTCCCGCAGGCGCTCGCCCCGGATCAGGTACGCGTGGTCGCCCCGCTCTTCGGCATCGATCCCGAGCGGTGGAGCGAGGTCGTCCCGTCGTCGACCCCCGACGGGACGCCGGACGCCGCGTGGCTCGCGGTCGCCCTGGACCAGCTGGTGGGCGAGGTCGTCGAGGTGCCCCCGGACGATCTCGACGTGGCGTCCTACCCGGTCCCGTGGGAATCAGCGCAGGGGCTGCTCGACCGGTTCTCCACGGACGTCCGCCTGCCGCCGGGGGAGGTGTTCCTCGACGTCGTCGCGTCGTGAGTGCTCTCAGAGCACCTTCGACAGGAACGCCTGCGTCCGCTCGTGCTGCGGGTTCGTCAGGACCTCCCGCGGCACGCCGGCCTCGACGATGCGGCCCTCGTCCATGAACACCAGCGAGTCGGCGACCTCGCGGGCGAAGCCCATCTCGTGGGTCACGACGACCATGGTCATGCCGTCGCGGGCCAGGCCGCGCATGACGTCGAGGACCTCGCCGACCAGCTCCGGGTCGAGCGCGGAGGTGGGCTCGTCGAAGAGCATGAGCCGGGGCTCCATGGCCAGGGCCCGGGCGATCGCCACCCGCTGCTGCTGCCCCCCGGACAGCTGGGACGGGTAGTTGTCGCACCGGCTGCCCAGCCCGACCCGGTCGAGCAGGGCGGCGGCGGCCTCCCGCGCCTGCCGCCGCGGAGTCCGGCGCACCGTGCAGGGCGCCTCCATGACGTTCTCCAGCGCCGTCATGTGCGGGAAAAGGTTGAACCGCTGGAACACCATCCCGATGCCGCGGCGCTGCTTGGCGACCTCGGACTCGCGCAGCTCGTGCAACCGCCCGCCGTGCATCCGGTAGCCGACCAGCTGCCCGTCGACGCGCATCGTGCCGGCGTCGATCCGCTCGAGGTGGTTCATGCAGCGCAGGAAGGTGGACTTGCCCGAGCCCGACGGCCCGATGACGCAGGCGACCTCGCCGGGCATGACGGTGAGGTCGACCCCGCGCAGCACCTCGACGTGCCCGAACCGCTTGTGGACGCCGGCCGCCTCGACCATGGCCTCAGGCATTGGCGGCCCGCCTCCCGAACAGCCGCAGGCCGGCCCCCGCGCCCTGCACCCCGCGCCCGTACCGCCGCTCGACGAAGCCCTGCCCGATCGAGAGCACGGTGGTCAGCGCCAGGTACCAGATCGCCGCGACGATCAGCAGCGGGATCGTCTGGAAGTTCACCGAGTAGATCCGCTGGACCGACGTCAGCAGCTCGAAGTAGCCGATGACGACCACCAGGGACGTCGTCTTGAGCATCGAGATCGTCTCGTTCCCGGTCGGCGGGATGATCACGCGCATGGCCTGGGGCAGCACGATCCGGCGCAGCGTCTGCGCCCGCGACATGCCCAGCGCGCCGGCGGCCTCGCTCTGCCCGTGGTCCACCGACTGCAGCCCGCCGCGCACGATCTCGGCCATGTACGCGGCCTCGTTCAGCCCGAGCCCGAGCAGGCACGCGGTGAACTGGTTGATCAGCTGGTTCGTGTCGAACGAGACGAACTCCGGCCCGAACGGGACGCCGAGGGACAGGCGCGGGTAGAGCGCGGCGAGGAAGTTCCAGAACAGCAGCTGCGCGATCTGCGGCGTGCCGCGGAACAGCCAGATGTAGCCGGCGGCCACCGCGCTCAGCACGGGGTTCGGCGACAGCCGCATGACCGCCAGAGCGATGCCGCCGACGATGCCGATGGCCATCGCGAGCACCGTCAGGATCAGCGTGTTGCGCAGGCCGTTGAGCACCGGTTCCGAGAACAGGTACCGCCCGACGACGTCCCAGCGGAAGCCGTCGTTGGTCAGCACCGTGTTGACGAACATCGCCGCCAGCACGGCCAGCACGGCGACGGCGATCCACCGGCCGGGGTGCCGGACCGGAACCGCCTTGATCGGCTCGGGCCCGGACGCGGCCCGACCGGTGGTGGCGTCGTCCGTCGAGGTGGCCACGGTCAGCTCGTCGGGTTGACCTGCGAGGTCGGGATCGCGCCGGCCCCCACGTTCCACTTGTCCAGGACGGCCTTGTAGGTGCCGTCCGCGATCAGCGCCTGCACGGCGCCCTGCACGGCCTGGGCGAACTCGCCCTGGTCCTTGCCCAGCACCGCGCCGTACGGCGCGGTGTCGTAGGTCTGGCCGAGCGGCTCGATCGCGCCCTCGGTGGTCTTCACCGCGTAGTCGACGACCGGGGAGTCGGCGAGCATGGCGGCGGCCCGGTTCGCCGAGAGCGCCAGCGTGACGTCCGTCTGCGCCTGCAGCTCGCTGATCTGGATGGCGGGCTTGCCGGCCGCCGTGCAGGCCTCGTTGCGCTTGCCCAGGTCCTCGACCTGCACCGTGCCCGACTGCACGGCCACGGCCTTGCCGCACAGGTCGTCCGGGTTGACGTTGTCCGGGTTGCCCGAGCGGACCGCCATCTTGGTGCCGGCGGTGAAGTAGCTGACCATGTCGACGGTCTGCACGCGCTCGGGGTTGACCGAGAACGACGACATGCCGAGCTCGTACTGGCCGGACTGGATGCCCGGGATGATCGCGGAGAACGACGCGTTCTGGAACTCGGCCTGCAGGCCCAGCTTCTGCGCCACGGCCGTCCCCAGGTCGACGTCCATGCCGATGATCCGGGTGTTGTCCGCCGGGTCGTAGAACTCGTTCGGCGCGTACGAGGCGTCGGTGCCGACGACGAGCTTGCCGTCGGCCGCGATCTTCTGCGGCACCTTGGCGGCGAGCGCGTCGTCCTTGGTCGGTACGGGGACCGCGGCCGACGTGGCGGTGCCGGCCTGGCTCGGGGCGGCGGCGGGCGCCGCGCTGCCGTCGCCGCCCGCGCCGCAGCCGGCGAGCACGGCGGCGAGCGTGACGCAGGCGAACGCGGTGGGAAGCGTGCGGGGGAGCGACACGGCGCGACCTCCTCATGACGGGATACGCCCGGATGGTGCCATCCCGGGCCGGGCGTGCACCGTACGCACACCCGGTTGTTACTCGCTCGCAAGGTCGGTCATCGTCGCGTCATCCGTCGGGATTGCGCGCCGGAACCGCCGGGTAACCGGTCGCACACCGGAACCGAGCGCGCCCGTCGGGCGTTGGCGGGACGACCGCTCCACGACGGCCGCTCCACGAGAACCGCGACACACGGAGGACACCCCCACGATGCCCAAGATCAAGAACCTGGCCGCCCTGGCCGCCGCCGTCGAGGCCGGTCGCCGCTACGCGCGCACCAACCCCGACAAGGCCGGCCGCTACGTGGACCAGGCCGCCGCGTTCGTGGACAAGCAGACCAAGGGCAAGTACTCGGGGCAGATCGACGGCGTGGTCGACAAGGTGAAGGGCGCCGCCGGCCTGCCGCGCACCCCGCGCGGGTCGCAGGCCTTCGACGCGAACGCGGGCTACGGCCGCACCACCCCCGTGACCCCGTCGTCGACGCCGACCAGCGCGTACGGCACCCCGTCGAAGCCCTCGACGTCCGCCGTGCCCGCGCCGCCGCCCGTGTCGACGCCGCCGGTCAAGACCCCGCCGGCGGGCGTCGACCCGAAGCCCGCCGGCGACCGGAGCTTCCCGGGCAGCAAGGACATCTGACCGGGCCGTCCGGCCGTGGACGGGTGAGGGTGCCGCGGCACCCTCCCCGGAAAGCGACCGACGTGCCACGATGACGGGACCTGCCGGCCCGTGGTCATCCTCACCAGGGGTGGCTGCGGGCCGGTCCCCTTTCCGGACGCGCGACCGTCGACCCGGATGCCGTGTCCGGGAGTCCGAGGAGGCACCCGTGTCCGTTCCGCACGACTGGATCCCCGCCACCCGCGCGGCCGCGCCCGAGCCGCCGCGCGAGCACGTCCTCGCCGGCCTGCGCGGCACGGACGACGGCCCCGACCTCGTCCAGCTGCTCACCCCGGAGGGTGAACGCGTCGCCTCCCCGCGCTTCGACGGCCGCGTCGCCGACGTCGACACCGCAGTGCTGCAGGGGCTCTACCGGGACATGGCGCTCGTCCGCCGGGCGGACCGCGAGGCCACCGCCCTGCAGCGGCAGGGCGAGCTCGGCCTGTGGGTGCCGCTGCTCGGCCAGGAGGCGGCGCAGATCGGCGCCGGCCGCGCGCTCGCCCCGCAGGACATGGCCTTCCCCAGCTACCGCGAGCACGGCATCGCCTGGTGCCGCGGGATCGACCCGACGGAGCTGCTCGGCCTGTTCCGCGGCGTGGACCACGGCAGCTGGGATCCGATCGCCACCGGTTTCCACCTCTACACGATCGTCATCGGCAACCAGTGCCTGAACGCCACGGGCTTCGCGATGGGCCAGAAGTTCGAGGGCCGGGTCGGCGGGCCGGACGGGCAGGCCACCATGTGCTTCTTCGGCGACGGCGCCACCAGCCAGGGCGACGTGCACGAGGGCTTCGTGTGGGCGGCGGTGTACGACGCGCCCGTCGTCTTCTACTGCCAGAACAACCAGTGGGCGATCTCGGAGCCGACGGAGCGGCAGACGCGCGTCCCGCTCTACCGGCGCGCGGAGGGGTACGGCTTCCCGGGGGTGCGGGTCGACGGCAACGACGTGCTCGCCTGCCTGGCCGTGAGCCGCTGGGCGCTCGACGAGTGCCGCAGCGGCAACGGACCGGTGCTGATCGAGGCGTTCACCTACCGGATGGGCGCCCACACCACCTCCGACGACCCGTCGCGCTACCGGCTCGCGGACGAGCTGGAGCTGTGGAAGCTCAAGGACCCGGTCGAGCGCGTCCGGGTGCACCTCGTGCGCGAGCACGGCGTCGGGCAGGGGTTCTTCGCCGAGGTCGCCGAGGAGGCGGACGCGCTCGGCGTCCGGCTGCGGGCGCACTGCCGGGCGCTGCCCGACCCGGGGCCGCAGCGGATCTTCTCGGGCGTGTACGCCGAGCCGTCGCCGGTGCTGGACGCCCAGCGCGACGCCTACCTGGCCTACCACGCCTCGTTCGACGGGTCGTCGTTCGAGGGCGGTGCCTGATGGCCCCGGTCGTCACGATGGCGAAGGCGCTCAACGACGGGCTCCGGGCCGCCCTCGAGCAGGACCCGAAGGTGCTCGTCATGGGCGAGGACGTGGGCCGGCTCGGCGGTGTGTTCCGGGTGACCGACGGGCTGCAGAAGGACTTCGGCGAGCAGCGCGTCCTCGACACCCCGCTGGCCGAGTCCGGGATCATCGGCGCGGCCGTGGGGCTGGCGATCCGCGGGTTCCGGCCGGTCTGCGAGATCCAGTTCGACGGGTTCGTCTACCCCGGGTTCGACCAGATCGCCTCGCAGCTGGCGAAGCTGCACTACCGCTCGCAGGGCCGCACCCCCGTGCCGGTGGTCGTCCGGATCCCGTTCGGCGGCGGCATCGGGGCCGTCGAGCACCACAGCGAGAGCCCGGAGTCGCTGTTCGCGCACCTGCCCGGGCTCAAGGTGGTGGCGTGCGCGACCCCGTCGGACGCGCACTGGATGCTGCGGCAGGCGATCGCCTGCGACGACCCGGTGATCTTCTTCGAGCCCAAGCGGCGGTACTGGGACAAGGGCGAGGTCGCCGACTCCGCCCCGCCCCTGTTCACCTCGCGCGTGGTGCGGCCCGGCTCGACGGCGGTGCTGGCCGGCTACGGGCCGATGGTGCGCACGTGCCTGGACGCCGCCGCGGCCGCCGCGGACGACGGGCACGACCTCGAGGTGGTCGACCTGCGGACGCTGTCCCCGCTCGACCTCGGCCCGGTGTTCGACGCGGTGCGGCGCACGGGGCGGCTGGTCGTGGTGGCCGAGGCGCCGTCGGAGGTGTCGGTGGCGTCCGAGGTCGCCGCGCGCGTGCAGGAGGAGTGCTTCCACTCGCTGGAGGCGCCGGTGCTGCGGGTGACGGGCTTCGACACGCCCTACCCGCCGTCCCGGTGCGAGGACGACTACCTGCCCGACCTCGACCGCGTGCTCGACGCCGTCGACCGGGCGCTCGCGTGGTGACCGCGTCGCCGGCGGACCCGACGTCGCCGGGCGGGGCGCGCCGGGAGTTCCGGCTGCCCGACGTCGGGGAGGGGCTGACCGAGGCCGAGGTCCTCGCCTGGCGGGTGGCGCCGGGCGACCCGGTGGCGGAGAACGACGTGCTGGTGGAGGTGGAGACGGCCAAGGCGGCGGTGGAGCTGCCCTCGCCGTTCGCCGGCACGGTGGCGGCGCTGCTGGTCGAGCCCGGGGTCCCGGTGCCGGTGGGAACGCCGATCATCGCGATCGACACGGTCGGTCCGACCGGGCCCGCGCCGGACCGGACTGCGGGTGCGGCACCGGACGGGCGGGTGCCCAACCTCGTCGGCTATGGCCCGCGGACGGGCCCCACCCGCCGTCGCCCCCGCCGCGCCGCCACGCCCCCCGCCGCGGATCTCGTGCCCGCTCCGGCTCCCTACGGCGTCCCGCCGGGACGCCAGCAGGGTGGCACCGCTGGCACTGGACGCCAGCAGGGTGGCACTGCTGACATCCCGGCGAAGCCGGCCCCGGCCCCGGCGCTCCCCGGCGAGCCGGTACCGCTGGCCAAGCCGCCGGTCCGCAAGCTCGCGCGCGACCTCGGGGTGGACCTGCGCGCCGTCGCCGGCACCGGGCCCGGCGGCGTCATCACCCGCGACGACGTCCGCGGGGCGGCCGCGGTGCCCGTGACCGGGGCGGACGGGCTCGCGGCCACGTCGATCGCGCCCACCGCGCCCACCGCATCCGCGGCCGGAACGGGCGGGTACGGCGCCGCGCCCGACGGGGCCGGGGTCCGCCGCGAGCCGGTCCGCGGGGTCCGGCGGGCGACCGCCGCGGCCGTGGTGGCCAGCGCGTTCACCGCGCCGCACGTCACGGAGTTCCTGGCCGTCGACGTCACGGCGACGATGGCGCTGCGCGACAGGTTGCGGGCGTCCCGCGAGTACGCCGGCGTCGCGCTGAGCCCGCTCGCCCTCGTCGCGAAGGCCGTCTGCCTGGCGCTGCGCCGCACGCCGGTGCTCAACGCGAGCTGGGACGACGCGGCCGGGGAGATCGTCCACCACGACCGGGTGCGGCTCGGCATCGCCGCGGCCACCCCGCGGGGCCTGCTCGTGCCGAACATCCGGGACGCGGACACCCTGTCGCTGCGCGAGCTGGCCGGCGCGCTGGCCGAGCTGGCAGAGACCGCCCGGGCGGGGCGCACGCCGCCCGCGGACCTGGCC
>DASVUG010000112.1:0-11161 GCA_036387155.1 Pseudonocardia sp.
TCCATGGGCCCCCTCCCGTCGGTGCTCCGGTCCGGCGTGCGGGCGGGACCGTACCGCCCCGACGTCCCCGCCCGGTCCCGCGGGGTGAAGACCGGCTGGTCGGGCCGGCGACGGCGGCAGCCCGGTCGCCGCCGCGCCCGATCAGGGCCCGGCGCGGCGGCGACCCGCCGGCCGCGGCTCAGCCGATCGTGAAGCGCAGGTGGAACGGGTCGAGCGTGCCGGGCAGCGGCCGGCCCGGGCGCAGCGGCGCCGCCGAGGTCATCCGCAGGTCGCGGCCCTCGAGCAGCGCGGCGAGGAAGGTGGTGGTCAGGAAGAGGACGAGGTTGCGCCCGGCGCAGACCGCAGGGCCGTCGCTGAACGGGACGAGCGCGGCCCGCGGCGGCCCTGCTGTCCCTCTCCCGCCGGGGGGCGGGGCCGTCCCACCCCCGCCGGGAGGCTCTGCCGGCCCTCGCGCGCCGGGAGGCTCTGCCGTCCCTCTGCCGCCGGGGGGCGGGTCGGTCCACAGCCGGGGGGTGAAGTCGTCGGCCCACCCGTGGCGCTCGCGGTCGCGGTGGGAGAAGGCGGCGCAGATCAGCACGAGGGTGCCGGCCGGGAGCGGCACGCCGCCCAGCTCCGTCGGGGCGGTGGTCTCCCGCAGGATCGCCGGGGTCGTCGGCCACAGCCGCACGGCCTCCAGCACGGCCGCCCGCAGCGTGGGCAGCTCGGCGGGCGGCGCTGTCGGCGCACTGCCGTGAGTTGCAGGAAAGCCACGTTCATGCGGTGTGGCTGCATGAAGGTGGCTTTCCTGCAACCCCGGACGGCTCGCGGCGAGCTCGGCCCGGACGGCGGCCAGCTCGCGCGGGTGGGTGGCCAGCAGCGCCAGGGCGCGGAAGGCGGACATGCCGGCGGCGTCGAACGCGAAGAGCCACTGCGGCACCTGCTCGGCGGGCGTGGTGCGCGCCGTGGCGGGCGTCGCCGCGGCGACGGCGGCGAGGCTCCCGGGCTCGGCCCGGTCCAGGTGGACGCGGAGCCGGTCGAGGAAGCGGGCCGTCAGCGCCGGGCGGCGCGGGGCGAGCACCGACCAGTTCCCCTGGGCCCGCAGCCGCGCGAGCAGGTCGGTCAACGCGGTGTCGTCGCGGGCGCCGGCGCCGAGGGTCACGCGGCGGGCGAGCCGGTACCAGGCGTCGGTGAACGCCGGCCAGTCCACCGAGCCGTCCTCGCCGGCGCTGGCGAGCAGGTCGGCCGCCTCCTCCCGGGCGGCGGCGGCCATCGGCTCGGCGAGGCGGTGCAGCGGGCGGGCCGTGTCGAGGACGGCCTCGTTCCAGCGCCGGCGGTCCGGCCGGTCCGCGGCGTCGGAGATCAGGACGCCGTGCGGCCCGAAGCGGCCCAGCGCGGCGCGCTTCTCCGGGGTGGTCGTGGCGTAGGGGTCCGGGGAGGCGTCGAGCACCTGGCGGACGTCCTCGTCGGACAGCGGCAGGACGACGCGGCGCTCGGCGATCCCGGGCACGCCCAGCCGCAGCACCACCGGCCCGCCGCCGTACCGGGCGCGAAGGCGGGCCAGGGACCGCACGAGCCGGCGGTCGGCGTCGATCCGCTCGCCGAGTGCGACCACCCGAGGGCGGCGCAGGATCGTGCCGCGCGCGACCAGGGGCAGCAGCACCGTCGCGACGGCGCGCAGCGTGTCCGCCCCCGACGCCGTGCCGGGTCGCCCCCGGTCCATCCGCCACCTCCGTCGATCGCGTCCCCGGGCACGTACCCGCGGCCGGCGGGGACAACCGGGCCGCCGCGCGGCGCAGCGGACGCTCCGGTCGCGGACGGAGGGCTTTTTGTCGGTGGCCGTCCGTAGCATCCTCCCGGTCAGGTAGGGGACGGCCGGAGCAGGCCGTCGGGAGCGAGGAGGCCCGCGATGGCCGACGCCACGATCGCGCCGCCGCAGGAGCTCGAGCGGCAGCTCGAGCAGCACCGCCGGGAGCTGTTGGGCTACTGCTACCGGATGCTCGGCTCGTCGTTCGAGGCCGAGGACGCCGTGCAGGAGACGATGGTGCGGGCCTGGCGCAGCCACGACCGGTTCGAGGGCCGCTCCTCGCTGCGCTCCTGGCTCTACCGGATCGCGACGAACGTGTGCCTGGACCTGCTGGACGGGCGCAACCGCCGGGCCCGGCCGATGGAGATGGGCCACGAGGGCACCGGGGAGGGCCCGCTGGGCGACGTGCTGCCCGAGTCGGTGTGGCTGCAGCCCATGCCGGACGGGCGGGTGCTGGCCCCGGAGACGGACCCGGCCGAGCTGGCCGTGCAGCGTGAGTCGATCAAGCTGGCGTTCATGGCGGCGCTGCAGCACCTGCCGCCCCGCCAGCGCGTGGTGCTCATCCTGCGCGAGGTGCTGCGGTGGAAGGCGGACGAGGTGGCGGCGCTGCTGGGCAGCAGCGTCGCGTCGGTGAACAGTGCGCTGCAGCGGGCCCGGGCCACCATCGACACCTCCGGGCTCACGCCGGGCGACGTCGCCGAGCCGGCCGACGACGCGCAGCGCGCGCTGCTCGGGCGGTACCTGGAGGCGTTCGAGAGCTACGACCTCGACGCGCTGACGGCGCTGCTGGCGCAGGACGCCACGCTGTCGATGCCGCCGTACCCGCTGTGGATGCGCGGGCCGGACAACATCCGGCAGTGGATGTTGGGCATCGGCTCGGTCTGCCGCGGGTCGCGGCTGGTCCCGACGACGGCGAACGGGATGCCGGCCTTCGGCCACTACCACCCGGCGCCGGACGGCGGCGGCCACACCGCGTGGGCCCTGCAGGTCATCGAGGTCGCCGACGGGAGGATCACCGGGATCAACTCGTTCCTCGACACGGCGGCGCTGTTCCCGCTGTTCGGGCTGCCGCCGACGCTCGACGACTGAGCGCGTCCCGGACGTCGCCCGGCCGCGCGGGCGTCAGCGGCGCCAGTACGTGCGGGTGGTGGTGCCGTCCGGCCCGGAGGTGGTGCGCACCAGGTCCGCCAGGCTGTGCACCATGAGCAGGCCGCGGCCGCCCAGCTGGTGCACCGTGGCCGGGCGGCGGCCCGCGAGCGGGTCACGCAGGCGTCCGGCGTCGGAAACCTCGGCGACCAGGAGCTCCCCGCCGTCCGGCGTCGTCTCGACCCACACGCGGACGCAGCCTCGGCCGCCGCCGTGCCGGATGCTGTTCGCGGCGAGCTCGCCGACGGCCAGCACGAGGTCGAGCGTCCGGTCGGCGTCCAGGCCGGCGGCCGCGCCCTCGTCGCGGGCGAAGCGGCGCGCGGCGGCCAGGCGCGGGCCGTCGAAGGCGAAGACGGCCGCGACGGGCGGCTCGGGCAGGGGGCCCGCCGTGCGACTCATCGCCGCCGCCGGCGCGTAGGCGGCGCTCGGGCGCGCGACCCCGCCCTCGACGAGGAACGGGTGGGTGACGGCGGCGTCGGCGAGGACGGCGGCCGGCAGCGTGGCGTCGTAGGGGCAGAGCACGGTGACCGGGCGCTCCGCGAAGGCCAGGTTGACCAGCGCCTCGTGCTGCACGCACGCCGGGTACTCCAGGGTGCTGCGGCCGCGCCACACCGGCTCGTCCACGATCCGCGCCGGCACCTCCGGCCGGCCGTCGACGACGGCGTGCATGACGCCGGTGAGGATGCGGCCGGGGTTGCGGCCGACCTCGCGCATGTCGAACAGGCGCACCCGGGACGCGTCGGCGCCGAGTGCCTCCCGCACGAGCTGCAGGTGCGGGTCCGGCAGGGCGGCGCCGACGGCGGCCCCCTCGGCCAGCCCCTCCCGCAGGAACGGGACGACGCCGGCCAGCAGCTCGGCCGGCCCCCGGTAGAGGAGCGCGGAGTGCTGCGCGCGCCGGACGGCGAGGGTGGACACCGGGTCAGCCGGCGGTCGCCGGCCCGGGCCGCGACCCGCGGCGCGAGGCGGATAACGAATCCGTGACGAGCACACGACGCAGGGTAAACGATACCTGTGGTGGGGCCGTCGCGGGCTCCACCGCGCCGCGCCGACACGCCGGGAGGTCGCCTCCCCGACGCGCCGGGGTCCGATAACACCCGGGCCGGGCGGACCGAGTCACGCGCCGGGACGAAGCCCGCTCCGGTCCCACGCGGGCCTCCCGTCCCCGCCGGTGGATCCCCCTCCCCACCGGTCGGGTCCACGCCGGCCTCCGGGTCGGCGTGGACCACCCGAGGAGTCACTCCTCCTCCGGGCCGGCGCGACGCCCGGGCCCGTGACCGGCGGCGCGGACCACCGGAGGAGCGGGTCAGTGCGGCGGAAGCTCGCCCACCAGGTCCGCGATCGAGTCGACCACGCGGCTCGGCCGGAACGGGAAGCGGTCGACGTCCGTGGCCTGGGTGATCCCGGTCAGCACCAGCACGGTGCGCATCCCGGCCTCCAGGCCCGCGACGACGTCGGTGTCCATGCGGTCGCCGATCATCACCGTCGTCTCCGAGTGCGCGCCCAGCCGGTTCAGCGCCGCGCGCATCATCAGCGGGTTCGGCTTGCCCACGAAGTAGGGCTCCACGCCCGTCGCCCGGCTGATCAGCGCGGCGACCGCGCCGGTGGCGGGCAGCAGGCCGTCGGTCGACGGGCCCGTCGGGTCCGGGTTCGTCGCCACGAACCGCGCACCGTCGCGGACCAGCCGGATCGCCGTCGTGATCGCCTCGAAGCTGTAGGTGCGGGTCTCGCCGAGCACCACGTAGTCCGGCGCGGAGCTGGTGAGCACGTAGTCGATCTCGTGCAGGGCGGTGGTCAGCCCCGCCTCGCCGACGACGAAGGCGCTGCCCGCGGGCCGCTGGTCGGCCAGGAAGCTGGCCGTGGCGAGGGCGGAGGTCCAGATCGACTCCGTCGGGATGTCCAGACCCGTGTTGAGCAGCCGGTAGCGCAGGTCCCGGGCCGTGAAGATCGAGTTGTTCGTGAGCACCAGGAACGGCGTGTCCGACGCCCGCAGCCGCTCGACGAAGGTGTCCGCGCCGGGGATCAGCCTGCCCTCGTGGACGAGCACCCCGTCCATGTCGGACATCCAGGACTCGACGGGCTTGGGCTCGGGCACGGCCGCGAGGGTAGCGGCAGCGTCGTGACCGGGCGGGACGGCACGGGTGACCAGGAAACCAACCCCCTTCGGGCACCGTTGGAAGGAGGTGACCGGGCCGCCGTCCCGGGGCACCGGAGGAGTGACGAGCAGTGGGTTCGATCGTGACCCTGGTGGTCGTGCTGGCGATCGTCGCGGGCGGGTTCTGGCTGGTCGGCCAGCACCGCGCCGGGCTCAGGCGCGAGCTGGACGACGCGAAGGCGCAGGCCCGGCGGTGGGTGGAGCGGCTCGGCGGGCAGGTGCTCAACCTGGTCGGCACGAACGACGCCGCCAAGCAGGCGCTGGCCGACGCGGCCGAGCGCTACACCGCCGCCGGATCCCAGCTCGACCAGGCGCGCAGCACCGCGCAGGCCCGGGGCGTCGTCGAGACCGCCTACGAGGGCCTGTACTACGTCCGCGCCGCCCGCACGGCCATGGGCCTCGACCCCGGGCCGGAGCTGCCGCCGCTACCCGGTCAGCAGCGGGCCGGCGCGGTGACCGAGAGCCGCGAGGTCGAGGTCGGCGGCCACCGCTACGGCGCCTCCCCGGAGCCGACGGGCCGCACCACGCACTACTACCCCGGCGGCGTGGTCGCCGGCCGGCCGGTCCCCCGCGGCTGGTACTCCGAGCCGTGGTGGCGGCCCGCGCTGGTCGGCGGCGCCTGGGGCGTCGGGTCGGCCCTGCTGTTCAGCTCGCTGTTCACCGGCATGTCGGGCGTGGCCTACGCCGACGGGTTCGCCGACGGGACGGCGGCCGACGGCGTCGGGGACTTCGGTGGCGAGGACTTCGCCGCCGGGGACGTCGGCGGCGGGGACTTCGCCGGCGACCCGGGCGACGCCGGCGGCTTCGGGAACCTCGGCGACTTCGGCGGCGCGGACTTCGGCGGCGGGGACTTCGGCGACTGGGGCGGCGGCGGCGACTGGTTCTGACCCGCTGCTTGGCAGGCCGGGCACCAGAACAGGTTGCGGGCCAGGTGGCGGGCGTGGGCGACCGGCGTGCCGCACACCAGGCACGGGTCGCCGGTGCGCTTGTAGACGTAGGTGGCCCGGGCGCACGGGCCCACCCCGTCGACGAGCCGCGGGTCGTGCTCGGGGCGCAGCGTCTCGATCTTGCCCTGCCGGAAGCCGTCCCGGAGCATGGCGACGACGTCGGCCCACAGCTCGTCCCAGCAGCGCCGGGACAGGGCGCGGCCGGGCAGCTGCGGGTCCAGGCCGTGGCGGAACAGCGCCTCGGCGCGGTAGACGTTGCCGACCCCGGCGATGACGCTCTGGTCCATGAGCAGGGTGGCCAGCGGCGCGCGGGAGCGGGAGATCCGGGCGAAGGCCCGGTCCGGGTCGGCGTCGTCGCGCAGCGGGTCCGCCCCGAGCCGGGCGTGGATGGCGTCGGCCTCGGCGTCGGTGATCAGCGCGCAGGCCGTCAACCCGCGCAGGTCCGCGTAGTGCGTGTCGCCGACCATCCGCATGCGCACCTGGCCCCGCGGCTCCTCGGCGGGCAGCCGCAGGCAGGAGGTGCGCCCGTAGAGGCCCAGGTGCACGTGCACCACGAGGTCCGGGCCGTAGTGGTGGAACAGGTGCTTGCCGTGGGCCTCCGCGGACTCGAGAACGCGGCCGTCGACCAGCTCGGCGTCGGTGGCGAACCGGCCCTGCGGGCTGGAGACGGCGACCGGGCGCCCGACGAAACGGCGGCGGTGCAGCGCGGCGAGCCGGTGGAGGGTGTGGCCTTCGGGCACGGGTTACGCGGTACCCGCGACACCCGGGTCGGACACCGCCGGCGGCAGCGGCGGGGCCACGCCGGTGCGCTGGTACTCGGTGAGCATGTCGATGCGCCGCTGGTGGCGCGGGTCGTGGGAGAAGGGCGTGGTGACGAACGCCTCGGCGAACGCCGCCGCCTCCTCGAGGCCGTGCATGCGGGCGCCGATGGACAGCACCTGCGCGTCGTTGTGCTGGCGGCTCAGCGTTGCGGTCTCCACGCTCCAGCCGAGCGCGCAGCGGATGCCCGGCACCTTGTTCGCCGCCATCTGCTCGCCGTTGCCCGAGCCGCCGATGACGATCCCGAGGCTGCCCGGGTCGTCGACGACGGCCTGCGCCGCCGCGACGCAGTAGGGCGGGTAGTCGTCCTCGGGGTCGTAGGCGAAGGGGCCCACGTCGACCGGCTCGTGCCCGAGGCCGGCCAGGTGGGCGATCAGGTGGGCCTTGAGCTCGAAGCCGGCGTGGTCGGAGCCGAGGTGGACGCGCACGGTGGGTCATAGTGCCGCATGCAGCGAGTGGACGCCGCACCCGAGGACGACGTCGCGGTCGCCGGCGTCGACGGGGTGCCCGGCGGCTGGGTCGTCGCCCGGGTGGCGGGCGGGCGGGTGCGTTGGTCGGTGGTCGGGTCGGCCGCCGCCGTCCTGGAGGAGACGAGGGGCTGCGCGGCGGTCGGGGTGGACATCCCGCTCGGGCTGCCGGCCGGCGCCACCGCGCGGGCGTGCGACGTCGCCTGCGCGCGGCGGCTGGGCCGGGCGCGGTCGTCGGTGTTCCCGGCCCCGCCGCGGGAGGTGCTCGTCGCGCGGTCGTACGACGAGGCGTGCGCGGTGGCGCGCCGGCTGACCGGACGGGCGATCAGCCTGCAGACCTTCCACATCGGCCCGAAGGTCCGGGACTGGGACGCGGTGCCGACGTTGCCGGAGGGGGTCGTCGAGGTCCACCCCGAGGTGTCGTTCCGCACGCTGGCCCCGGACGTCGACCTCGCGCCGAAGAAGACGGCGCGCGGCGCGGGCCAGCGCGTCGCGGCGCTGGGCCGGTGGCTGGACGTCGCGGCGGCGTTGGGCGACCTGCCGCCCGGCGCCCGGCTCGACGACGTCCTCGACGCGCTGGCCGCCGCGTGGTCGGCCCGGCGCCTCGCCGACGGGACGGCGGAGGTGCTGGGCCCGGGGGTGCCGGGCGAGCAGGTCGACGACCGCGGCCGCCCGATGCGCGTGGTCGTGTGAGCAGCCGCGGGTCAGCGGCGGTGCCGCTCCGGCACGGCGTCGTCCGCGATCTCCAACTGCTCGGGGTTGGGCGCGTCCGGGCGGGGCTCCACGGCGGCGCCGGGGGCGGCGGCGCCGGACGTCGACCCGCCCGCGGGCCGATCCCCTGCGGCCCCGTCCGCCCGAGGACCCGGACCGGCCGGGGCCGGCGGCTCGGGCGCGGCGGACAGGTCCGCGCGCGGGTCGGCCAGGGGGTCCGCGGCCGCGTCGACGGCGGCGGCCCGCGCCACCCCGGGGTCGGACGCCGTCCGGTCCGCTTCGGCCCGGTCGGCGGCGGTCCGCTCGGCCCCACCGCCCCCGTCGGCCCGGTTCGCGGCCACGGCCGCGCGCACGGCGTCCGGCGCGGGCCGCACACCCGCCGCGGCGGCCGCCCCCGGGTCCGCCGGGGCATCCGTCTCGTCGTCGGAGGAGGTGCGGTCGACCTGCGCGAACAGGTACCGCAGCACGACGGAGACCGCCGCCGCGACCGGCACGGCGAGGAACGCCCCGGCGATCCCGAAGATGCTGCTGCCCGCGGTCACGGCGAGCAGCACGACGGCGGCGTGCAGCCCGAGGCTCTTGCCCTGCAGGATCGGCTGCAGGACGTTGCCCTCCAGCTGCTGGACCAGCAGCACGATGCCCAGGACGATCAGCGCCGCGGTGAAGCCGTTGCTGACCAGCGCGACCAGCACGGACAGCGCGCCGGCGAACAGGGCACCGACGATCGGGATGAACCCGCCGATGAAGGTCAGGACGGCCAGCGGGAGCGCCAGCGGCACCCCGACGATCAGCAGGCCGATCCCGATGAAGATCCCGTCGCAGAGGCTGACCAGCACCTGCCCGCGGATGAAGCTGCCGAGCGTCGCCCAGATCTGGGCGAAGATGACGCTGATGTGCCCGCCCGCCCGCGGCCCGACCACCCCGCGCAACCACGGCAGGAACTTGTCGCCGTCCTTGACGAACAGGAAGGCGAGCACCAGCGCGAGCAGGCCCGTGACCACCAGCGACGCGACCGTGCCCACGCCGCTGATCACGCTGCCGGCGATCGTCGTGACGCTGCTCTGGAGCCGCTGGGTGACCTGCTGGAGCAGCGTGTCGAACTGGGTGTCGCCGATGTTGAGCGGCGGCCCGGAGAGCCAGTCCTGGATGCGCTGCAGCCCGGCGACGGCGCTGTTGGCGATCTCCGAGAAGCCGCTGGTGATCGACCGCGCCAGGAAGAACAGGAGCAGGCCGAGAAGCACGAACGCGCCCAGCAGCACGACGGCCGCGGCCACCGCGGGCGGCGCACCGCGGCGGCGGAGCCACCGGGTGGGCGGGTTGAGCACGGTGGCGATCAGCAGGGCCAGCAGGACCGGGAGGACGATCACCCAGAGCTGGGCGGTCACCCACCACAGCCCGGCGAAGCCCAGCGCGATCAGCGCCAGCCGCAGGCTCCAGCGCGCCATGAAGGCCAGGCCGTCGGAGATGGCGGCGCTGCGGCCCCGTTCGGCGCCCCGAACCGCGGCCGGCTCCCTCTCCCAGTCCTCGGCCCGAGGTTGCGTGCTGGTCACCTGTGGTCTCCCGCCCTCGTGGGCAGCGTTCCTGCCCTCCCGCCCGGTACCCCGCACGGCGCCGGGCCACGCCGCCGCGGGGACGCGCGCGTACAACGGGAGGGTGACCGACCGCAGCGGGCTCGTCGCCGGGGTCGTCCTGGCGGGTGGGCGCTCCGCGCGCATGGGTTCGGCCAAGGCCGACCTGGACTGGCACGGCTCGACGCTGCTGCGGCGCGCGGTCGGGATCGTCGGCCGCGGCGTCGACGGGCCCGTGGTCGTGGTGCGGGCGCCCGGGCAGCGGCTGCCCGCGCTGCCGCCCGGGGTCGAGGTGGTCGACGACCCGGTGGCCGGGCTGGGGCCGCTGCAGGGCGTCGCGGCCGGGCTGCGGGCGGTCGCGGGGAGCGCGCCGGTCGCGGTGGTCTGCGCGGTGGACCTGCCGCTGCTGCACCCGGCCTTCCTGCGGCGGGTCGCCCGCGAGCTGCGCGCCGACGCCGACCTGGACGTGGCGCTGCCGGTCGCGCACGGGCACGCGCAGCCGCTGGCCGCGGCCTACCGCACCGCGCTCGCCCCGCGGGTTGCCGCGCTGGTCCGGGAGGGCCGCCTGCGCCCCGGGATGCTGTTCGAGCGCTCGCGGGTCACCAGGCTCGACGAGGCGGCCCTCCTCGCGGACCCGGTCCTCGCCGCCGTCGACCCGCACCTGGAGTCGTTGCACAACGTCAACACCCCGGAGGAGTACCGCCACGCGCGGACGCGCCCGGCGCCGGCGGTGCGGGTCCGCTGCTACGGGGCGCTGGCCACCGGGGTCGACCCCGGTCCCCTGACCGTCCGCGCGGCCACGCTCGCCGCGGCCGCCGCGGCGGTGGACGTGGCGCTGGACCCCTCGGTGGTCGCGGTGCTCGACGACGCGGTGGCCCACGACGCCCGGGTGGCGGACCCGGAGACCCCCCTGGTCACCGGCGACGCGCTGGCGTTCCTGCCCCGCGCCGCGGCCGGCTGAACCGCGGGCCCCGGGACGTCGGCAGGTGTGACGCCGCGCCGCGGCGGGCAAACTCCTCCGTGCCTCCAGGACGACGCGCGGTGACTCCCGGGCAACGCGCCCGTAACACCGGCTCCCTACGGTCGCGGCCATGAGCACCGGTGAGCTGGGCAGCGGCGAGCTGGGCATCGGTGTCGAGGAGGAGTTCCACGTCGTCGACCTGGAGACGCGGCACTCCGCGCCCGAGGTGGACGCGCTGCTCGCCGACCTCGACGGCGAGGAGTTCGCCCCGGAGCTGCAGCGTTCGCTGGTCGAGACCAACACCCCGGTGTGCCGGACGCTGGACGAGCTGCGCGGGCACCTGCAGCGGCTGCGGGCCCGGCTGGCCAGCGCGGCCGAGCCCCACGGGCTCGGGGTGGTGGCGGCGGGCACGGTGCCGCTGGTCGACCTCGACGGCGGCGACATCTCCGCGGGCACGCGCTTCGCGCGGATGCAGCACGAGTACCAGGTGCTGGTCAACGAGCAGCACATCTGCGGCGTGCAGGTGCACGTCGACGTCCCCGACCGCGACGAGGCCGTCCAGGTCGTGCGCCGCATCGCGCCGTACCTGCCGATCTTCCTGGCGATC
>DASVUG010000113.1:0-3729 GCA_036387155.1 Pseudonocardia sp.
CCGCCGTCCAGCGGCAGCAGCGGCAGCAGGTTGAACACGCCGATGAAGAAGTTGAGCAGGGCCAGGAGCAGGACGAAGTACTCCCAGAGGCCGCGCTCGGCCGCGTCGCCGCCGATGATCGAGGCCCCCACGACGCTGACCGGGGTGTTCTCGTCGCGCTCGCCGCCGTTCAGCGCCTCCCACAGCGCCGGGATCCGCTCGGGGAACGACAGGATCCCCTGCCAGACGTTGCCGAACATCTGGCCGGTGAAGTCCAGCGTGGCCGGGACGGCGGTCAGCGGGCCGTAGTCGAACACCGTCTGCTGCCCGGCGCCGATGGCGCCGACGGTGACGGTGGCGCCCGTCGCCGGGTCGATCCGCGTGACCCGGACCACGTCGACGGTGAGCCCGAGCTCCTGCCCGTCGCGCTCCACCACCACCGCGGTCGGGCCGGCCGCCGCGCGGATGGCCGTCACGGCGTCCGGCCAGCTGGGGGTGGGCCGGCCGGCGACCGAGACCAGCCGGTCGCCCGTCCGCAGCCCCGCCGCCGTCGCCGGTGCGGGGACCCCGGGCGCGCAGTCGGCCAGCGCGGTGGGCGAGACCTGGTTCGCCGCGCAGCTGAGCTGCCCGACGACGGGCAGGTTGCGCAGGTTCGGCAGCCCTGCCGTCACGGCCAGGGCGTACACGAGCACCATCCCGATCACGAAGTGCGTGATCGAGCCCGCCGCCAGGACGACCACCCGCTGCCAGGTGGGCTTGCGGAAGAACGCCCGCGGCGCCTCCTCCGGCGTGACCTCGTCCAGCGCCGTCATGCCGGCGATGTCGCAGAACCCGCCGGCGGGGATGGCCTTGAGGCCGTACTCGGTCTCGCCGCGGCGGAAGGAGAACACGCTCGGGCCGAAGCCGATGAAGTAGCGGCGCACGCGCATGCCGAAGGCCTTGGCCGCGTACATGTGGCCCGCCTCGTGCAGCGCGACCGACACCGTGATGCCGAGCGCGAACAGCACCACACCCAGCGCGAACAGCACGGTCGTGAACCTCCTCGCAGGCGGACCGGGACTCGGGGCCCACCCCCACGCTAGCCGAACCGGGACCGGCACCCGCGCAAGGTGCTCACCCGGCCGCCGCGGCCACCACCTACCGGACCGCCGTGGCGATGGCGGCCCGGGCGTGCGCCCGCGCCCACTCCTCGGCGGCGGCGACGTCGACGGGGGTCAGCGGGTCGGCCCGCCAGCCGTCGGCCCCGTCCAGGACGTCCGCCAGGACGTCGGTGACCTGGAGGAACCCCAGACCGCCCCCCACGAAGGCGGCCACCGCCTCCTCGTTCGCGGCGTTGAGCACGGCCGGCAGGCAGCCGCCGGCCTCCCCGGCGCGGCGGGCCAGCCGCACCCCGGGGAACGCGTCGTCGTCGAGGGGTTCGAAGGTCCAGGTCTGCGCGGCGTCCCAGGTGCACGCGCGCGCCGCGCCGGCCAGCCGCCGCGGCCAGGCGAGCGCCAGCGCGATCGGCAGCCGCATGTCCGGCGGGCTGGCCTGGCACAGCGTCGACCCGTCGGTGAAGGTGACCATGGAGTGCACGACCGACTGCGGGTGCACGACGACGTCGATCCGGTCGTACGGGATCCCGAACAGCAGGTGCGCCTCGATCAGCTCCAGGCCCTTGTTCACCAGCGTCGCCGAGTTGATCGTGATCACCGGGCCCATCGCCCACGTGGGGTGGGCGAAGGCCTGCTCGGGGGTGACGTCGGCCAGCTCGGCGCGGCGCCGGCCGCGGAACGGCCCGCCCGACGCGGTCAGCACCAGCCGGGCCACCTCGTCGGCGCGCCCGCCCCGCAGGCACTGGGCCAGCGCGGAGTGCTCGGAGTCCACCGGGACGATCTGCCCGGGCCGGGCCGCGGCGGTGACCAGCGGCCCGCCCGCGACCAGCGACTCCTTGTTCGCCAGCGCCAGCGTCGCCCCCGCCTCCAGCGCGGCGAGGGTGGGCCCGAGGCCGCGGGAGCCGGTGATGCCGTTGAGGACGGTGTCGGCGGGTCCGAGCCCGGCGGTGGCCACCAGCTCGGTGGCCGCGTCGGGCCCGGCGAGCACCTCCGCGCCGGGCAGCTCCTCGCGGAGCGCGCGGGCGGCGGCCGGGTCGGCGACGGCGACGCGCCGCACGCCGTGCGCCCGGGCCTGGGCGGCGAGCAGGTCGACGTCCGCGCCGCCCGCCGCCAGCCCGGCCACGGGGAAGCGGTCCGGCCGCGCCGCGACGACGTCGAGCGCCTGGCGGCCGACCGAGCCGGTCGAGCCGAGGACGACCACGCGGCGCGGGGCCGCGTCGTCGGGGGCGGATCCGGGTCCGGCATGGGGGGCGGTGGTCGCGGCGGGGGCGGCGGCGGGGGCGGGAGCGGTGGTCATCGCGGCCCATTCTGCCCCGCGGTGGGCGGTCCCGGGCTGTGCCAGACTGTGGCCCCTGACCGCGGGCGACCCGCACGGCGGTCCGAGCGAGAGGACGGCGTCGTGGCGAGGACTTCGCGGAGGGCGGTCCGGCGCGGTGGGATCGACCCGAGCGACGAGCCGTCGGTCGAGTGGGGCTGGCACGGCGGGTTCCCGCGGGCGCTGCCGGCCGCCGGGGTGGTCGTCGCGATCGTGCTCCTGGCGCTCATCATCGGCCCGTACCAGTCGCGGACGCAGGACCTCTGGATCGTCGGGGTCGTGATCGCGATCCTCGCCTGGATCGCGTACGGCGCGCGCAAGCGGCGCAACGCCTGGCGCCGGTAGCGGGCACCGGCCGTGGGCACGCCGGCGGTCGAGCTGCAGGTCGGCGACCGGACGGTGCGGCTGTCGAACCCCGACCGGGTCTACTTCCCCGCGCGCGGGGAGACCAAGCTCGACCTCGCGCGGTACTACCTCGCCGTCGCGGACGGCGTCGTCCGGGCCCTGCGGGACCGGCCCTGCATGCTGCACCGCTTCCCGACGGGGGTGACCGGGGAGAAGGTGCACCAGAAGCGCCTGCCGCGCGGCGCGCCGGACTGGGTGCCGACGGTGCGGGTGCACTTCCCCCGCTGGAACCGGTATGCCGACGAGCTGTGCGTGGCGCACCCCGCCGACGTCGTGTGGGCCGTGCAGATGTCGACCGTCGAGTTCCACCCGTGGAACTCCCGCCGCGCCGACGTCGAGCGCCCCGACGAGTGGCGCATCGACCTCGACCCGATGCCGCAGGCCACCTACGCCGACGTGCGGCGGGTGGCGCACGTCGCGCACGAGGTGCTCGACGAGCTGGGCGCGGTGGGCTGGCCGAAGACCTCCGGCGGCCGCGGGATGCACGTCTACGTGCGCATCGCCCCGCACTGGGGCTGGGCGGACGTCCGCCGGGCCGCGCACGCGTTCGCCCGCGAGGTGCAGCGGCGCAGCGCGGGGCTGGTGGACCTGACCTGGTGGCGCAAGGACCGCGACCCGGCGGCGGTCTTCGTCGACTGGAACCAGAACACCCGCGACCACACGATCCGCTGCGCGTACTCGGTGCGCGGCACCCCGGAGGCGCCGGTGTCGACGCCGCTGCGCTGGGACGAGGTGGACGCGGCCGAGCCCGGCGACCTCACGATCGCGACGGTCCCGGCCCGCTTCGCCGCGCTGGGCGACCTGCACGCGGGCATCGACGACGCGGTGTTCGTGCTGGACGAGCTGCTGGAGTGGGACGACCGGGACAAGGCGGCCGGGGCCGGGGCCCCCGCCGAGGAGGAGCCGCAGGACCTCGACGCCTGACCGCCGGCGACG
>DASVUG010000114.1:0-11828 GCA_036387155.1 Pseudonocardia sp.
GCTCGGGCCGCGAGAGGCCAGTCGTCGCCCGCCCACGCGGCCGCCGCCCATTGCACGACGAGGTGCCCGGCCTCCGCGACCCGGGGAGAGCGCGGGGCGGCAGCCAGCGCCGCCTCCAGGAGCGGGCGGGCGGTGACCATCCGTTGAGCGAGCGCGAGCAGCATGCCGTGCGCGCCGACGGCGGCAGCGGCCGGGAACCGGTCGGGCGGGACCGCCCGACGCGCTGCCCGCTCCGCCAGGCGCCCGCCCTCGACCACGTGCATGCGGTCGTTCCAGTACAGGGCCAGCCGCGCCACCGTGAGCAGCACGTCGTCGGAGGCGGTCCCGGCCAGGGCGGCGTCGAGCGCGGCGCCCACCGTCGCGGCGTTGTCGTCGAGCAGGTCGTACCACTCGGGGCGGCCCGGCCGCCCGCACCACGGCCCCGCCGCGACCTGCTCGACCACCCACGCCTCCCGGCGGGCCTCCGCGGGCTCCGCCTCCCGCGCCGCGTGGAGCGCCTCGGCCGCATGCGCGCGGATCGGGGCGAGCTGGGTGAACAGGGAGGGCCCTCCTCTCCGCGCAGCGCCGCCGGAGACGAGCAGCGACCGGTGCACGAGTCCCGCGAGCAGGTCGGGCACCTGCGCGGGCACCAGCGGCTCGGCCGCGCACACGGCCGTGGCCGCGGCGAGCGTGAACCCGGGCGGGAGCACTGCGAGCCGCCGGTGCGCGACCCGTTCCCCCGACGTGGCCAGGCGGTGGCTCCACTCGACCCCCGCGCGCAGCGTGATCCCGCCCCCGCCCGGTGCGACGACGTCGAGGTGGCGCCGCAGGCCGTCGGCGACCTCGTGCAGCTCGAACGTCCGGGCGCGCCCGGCGGCGAGCTCGATGCCGAGCGGGAGACCGTCCACCACGCGGCAGATCGCGCCGACCGCCGGCCCCTCGGGACCGGCCAGGTCCAGCGGCCCACGCCAGCGGGCGAGGCGATCGAGGAACAGGTCGACGGCCGGGCTCGCGGCCAGCTCGGCCGGCGCGTCCCCGGTGGGCGGCGCCAGCGGCGCCAGCCGGTGGACGCGTTCGTCCTCGACCTCCAGCGGCTCGCGACTGGTGGCGAGCACGGTCAGGCCGGGTGCTGCCTCGAGGAGTTCGTCGGCGAGGGCCGCGACCGAGCGCACCAGGTGCTCGCAGTTGTCGAGTACGAGCAGTGCCGTGCGCGGGGCGAGGAACGCGGTGAGGGCGTCGCGGACACCGGTGTCGGCCTGGGCGACCACGCCGACCGCCGCCGCGACCCGGTCGGCGACCCGCGACGGGTCGGTCACCGGGGCCAGCTCGGCGAACCACACCCCGCCGGGGAACGCGGCGCGGCAGCGGCGGGCGGCCTCCACGGCCAGGCGGGTCTTGCCGCAGCCCACGGGTCCGGCGATCGTCACGACGGTGCCCGGGCGGAGCTCGGTGGCGACGGCGGCCAGCTCCCGCTCGCGGCCGACCAGGCGGGAGCGGTGGCGCGGCAGGCGGACCTGCGCGCGTGGGCACGCACCGGGTCGTCGGTCGTCGAGCCCCGGATCCTGGACGAGGATCCGTTCGTGGAGCCGGCGCAGCTCGGGCCCGGGCTCGATGCCCAGATCGGCGTCGAGCGCCCGCCGGGCCTCGTGGAAGGCCTGGAGCGCCGCAGCCTGCCGGCCGGCCCGGTAGAGCCCCAGCATCCGTAGCGCCCACAGCCGCTCGCGGAACGGGTGCTCGACCAGCAGGGGCGCGACATCGGCGACAGCACGCTCGGGGCGGCCCGCGGCGAGCAGGGCGTTGACGCGCTGCTGCTGCACCTCCAGGCGGAGCTCCACGAGGCGGGTGCGCACGGGCTCCAGCCACCCCGCGTCGGTGACCCCCTCGTAGGGCCGGCCGCGCCAGCAGTCCAACGCCCGGTCGGCCGCGGCGACGAGACGTGCGGGGTCGTCGGACCCGGCCCGCGCGACGACCTGCGCCGCCGCCTCCGCGAAGGCACGGGAGTCGACCGCCGCAGCGGGGACGGCCAGCCGGTAGCCCCGGTCGTCGCGCACCAGCGCCGACTCCTCACGGGCACCCCGGCCGGGCTCGAGCAGGCGGCGCAGGCGCCACACGAGCGAGTCGAGCGCGCCCGCGGCGCCGGGCGGCGGTGCCGCACCCCAGACCAGCTCCACCATCGCCGTGGGTGCGACGCCGTCCGGGTGCACGAGCAGGGCGGCCAGCAGCGTCTCCAGCCGCCGACCAGCGAGGGGCCGCGGCATCCCGTCGAGCTCGACGCCGAGCGGCCCGAGGTCCCGGAACCGCACGTGACGACGGTAGCGACGGCACCCCCGCTCGCCCAGCCCCTCGCCCCGGAGCCCCCCCGTCGTCGTGTGAGAGCCGTGTGAGTCGCGCCTGTCACCGTGCGTCCCATGACCGACGCACCCGCCCCGGCGCCGAACCGGTGGCTCGTCCTCGTCGCGATGACCGGCAGCCTCGCGATGATCATGTTGGACCAGACCGTCGTGACCGTCGCGCTGCCTGCGATGACCGACGAGCTCGCGCTGAGCCCCACCGGCCAGCAGTGGGTGGTCAGCGCGTACGTGCTCGCCCTGTCGGCGCTGGTGGCGTTCGGTGGCCGGCTCGGCGACCAGCTCGGTGGCGTGCGCACCTTCCGGCTCGGCGTGCTCGTCTTCTTCCTGGCCTCCGTCGGCTGCGGGCTCGCGCCCGCCGGCGCACTGGGCGAGCCGTGGATCGTCGCGTTCCGGGCGCTGCAGGGAGCGGGTGCCGCGCTCATGACGCCGGTGTCCGCCGCGCTCGTCGTCGGGGCCTTCGCGCCGGCCGAGCGCGGCCGGGCGATGGCGATCTACGTGGGCATCAGCCAGGTGTTCCTCGCGGTCGGGCCGCTGCTCGGCGGCGTGCTCACCCAGACCGTGTCGTGGCGTGCCGTGTTCTGGCTCAACGTCCCGGTGGGCGTGGCCGCCCTCGTCCTGGTGCACCTCGCCCGTCCGGCCGACGTGCGCCGTCCCGGCCGGATCCGGACGGCGCCCGTGCTGCTGCTCGTCGGCGGTCTCGGCGCGACCGTCCTCGCCGTCCAGGAGAACGCGCGCTGGCCCGCGCCGGCCACCGTCTCCGTCCTCCTGGCGGGCCTCGTCCTCTGCACCGTCTTCGTCCGCACGCAGGCGGCGTCCCCGGATCCGCTGGTCGACGTCCGGCTGCTGCGCCACCGCCCCTTCCTGGGCGACGTCGCGGTCAACGGCCTGCTGCAGGTCGGGCTGCTCGCCGTCGTGCTGTTCAGCGCGCTGTACCTGCAGGACCTGCTCGGCTTCGATCCCGTGCACACCGGGCTCGCCGTGCTGGCGCTGATCCTGCCGATCACCGTCGCGGCCCAGGTCGGCGGGCGTTGGTACGACCGGGCCGGAGTGCGGCCCCCCGCCCTCACCGGGCTCGCGCTGGCGACGGCCGGGCTGCTCGCCTGGACGCTCGCGCTGCCGTTGCTGTCCTACCCCTGGCAGATCCCGGGCATGGTGCTCACCGGCCTGGGGCTCGGGTTGACCATCTCGCCCACCAACACCGACGCCCTCGGCCGGGTCGGTGCGGCCGCGCGCGCCCAGGCCTCCGGGCTGCTCCAGACCGTCCGCCAGCTCGGCGGGACCCTCGGGGTCGCGTCCATCGGCGCGCTCGTCCTCGCCGCAGAGCCCGCCGGCTCCGGCGCCGCCGACCCGGCCCGCGCCGCCGACGCGATCGCTCTCGGCTTCGCGGCCGCCACACTGGCCGTCGCCGTCGCCCTCGCCGCCGGCTGGCGCCTCCTGCCCCGCGACCGCGTCACCGCAGCGGCTGCGCCCGTCCCACTGCCCGAATGACGGGCGCGGCCCGGACCGACACCGCCGACGAGGAGACGACGATGGCCACGTTCACCGGCGACACCGACTTCGACGTGCAGCTCGCCAGGACGCTCTCCGCCGCCACCCGCGGCTGCGCCGACCTGGGCGAGGCCCTCGCCACCGCCGACCGCGTCGTCGCGGGGGATCTCGGGTCGTGGGCCCGGGAGTGGACGGCCACGGCCGACGCCGTCCTCGCCGAGGGCGACGCGAGCCTCGCCGAGGACCAGACCGTCAGCGCCCGGCGCTGCTACCTGCGCGCGAGCGAGTACTACCGCCAGGCCTTCTTCTACCTCCGCGAGGACCTCGACGGCGCCGACCTCCACGCGGCGTACAAGGCGCACGTCGGAGCCTTCCGGGCGGCGCTGCCCCTGCTGCCCGGCGCGACCGAGGTCATGGACCTGGAGGCCGGCGACGTCGTGGCTCGCGGCTACCTGTTGCGGCCCGACGGCTCGGGTACGCGCCGCCCGACGATCCTCGCCCCTGCGGGCTACGACTCGACCGCGGAGGCCGGGTACGTCGCCGCCGCGGTCGACGCCCTCGAGCGAGGGCTCAACTGCCTGGTGTTCGAAGGGCCCGGACAGGGCGGTGTGCTCTACGAGCACCGCCGCTACCTGCGGCCGGACTTCGAGGCGGTGCTCACCCCGGTGGTCGACTGGCTCCTCACCCGCGACGGTGTCGACCCGGACCGCCTCGTACTGCTGGGCCGCAGCTTCGCCGGTTACCTCGCCCCGCGCGGCGCGACCGGCGAGCACCGCCTCGCCGCCCTGGTCTGCGACCCGGCCCAGTACGACCTCGGCGCCGCCGCCCGCGCCCGGACGGGGGAGGAGACGTGGCGCCGCCTCGAGCGCCACGACCCCACCCTCGAGGCCGACCTCGCCCCGATGATCGCGGAACCGCGACAGCGCAACGCGTTCCGGAGCCGGATGGCCAGCCACGGCCTGGACGCGCTCACCGACTACCTGCGCGAGATCAGCCGCTTCACCCTGGTCGGCCGGGCCGAGAAGATCACCTGTCCGACGCTCGCCCTCGCCGGTGAGGGCGACTTCGCCGGGACCGGGCAGCTCGACGTCTTCGCCGCCGCACTCCGCAGCCCCGTCACGACGCACCGCTTCACCCGGGCCGAGGGCGCGGGTGGACACTGCGAGGGGCTCGGCCAGGACCGGTTCGCCCGCGTCGTCCACGACTGGATCGCGGCGGTGCTCTCCACCCGCTGACCGGGACCGTGCCGACGCTCCTCCGCTGACCACGGCGTGGTCGCCGGCGTCGAGCAGCGCCCGGGCGAGGTCGTGACCGCCTCTGCCGTCCCGTGCCCAGGGCCGCGCCGGGTGGACGGGGCCATCACGCACCCCCGGCGCGGTGAACCGGCCTGCGTCGTCGGCTCGGCTGACGCCGCCGCGTTCTCGGTCGGGGCTCCGTCCGGGGCGGCACCGGCGGCGAGGCGGTCGGAGCCGTCAGCGATCGACGCAGATGCCGGGTACGGCCACCTTCTGGAACAGGTGCGGAGAGGCCACGGTGGAGTCCGGGTACCGGGCGAAGGTGGCCTGGAACGCGGGATCGCCGAAGGCCTCGCGGAACGCCTCCACCGATTCCCACACCGCGGTGTTGAGGAAGACCGAGCTCCCGGCGATCCCGCGGTGCAGCTGGGTCGAGATGAAGCCGGGCTTGGTCTTCAGGAGCGCGGCGTCCGCGGCCCACGCTGCCAGCAGCGCGTCGGCGTCCTCGGGCGCCACGGTGAAGGTGTTGACGAGGACGACCGGGCCGACCTCCGTCGCGAGCTGGTCGGCCAGCCCGACACGCGCGTCCATTTCCGTTCGTCGCAGCATTCCGGCTCCCTCTCCACGGTGTCGTCCTCAGGTGGAACGTCCCAGATGTCGCCTCGTGGTCCAAGCCCGATCGCACGCGTGCGGCGTCATCGGCGGCGCTCCGGTGGGCGGTGGGCCACGGATCGAGGACGAGGCGGAGGTCGCGGGCGTATCCGGCGGCGCCCCGGGAGAAGCCTTCCTCCAGCGCCGTGCGGTAGGCCCGACCGAGCACTACTCGCCGCCGTCGAGCCGCGCGCGCCGGGTGCGTTGCGCGCCGCCGCGAGTGCCCTCCCCGGGCCGCAGCAGCGTCGTGGAGGGGATGCAGCCCCAGTAGGAGCACTCCCCGCCCGGCAGCCCGCGCTCGACGACCGCGACGCGCAGCCCGCCCGCGGCGAGGGCGGCGGCGCAGTGCTCGCCGGGCGCGCCCGCGCCGAGGACGATGACGTCCTACCCAGCCGTGGTGGTCATCGCAGAGTCGCCTCCAGCGCGGCCGATGCCTCGCGGTAGGCCTCGTCCTCGCTGCGGCCCAGACGGCGCGCGATGATGTAGGCGGCATACCAGTCGGACCAGTGGTGCTTGGGCGCGGTCGGTTCGTACCTGCCGTGGTGCTCCTCGGCGTCGCGCAGCAGCGCCGCGAGCCCCGCGACGTCGCTGCCGAGGTCCGACCAGAGCCGCCCGGGCAGGCGTGCGGTGACCTCCTGGAGGACGAAGCCGTTCCCGTCCGGGTCGGTGAAGCTCGCGAACGAGGCGTAGGTGCGGCGCTGTGGGTCGGGGCCGGACAACCGCTTGCGCCCGCCGCTGTGGAAGAAGACGCCGTCGGCGTCGTGCCAGACCTCGCTGACCTCGGCGCCCTGCTCGGCGAGCTGTGCTCGGGCCTGCTCGATGTCGTCGACGGCGAGCAGGAGGTCCGGGGCGGAGCCGGGGGCGGCGTCGGTGACGCCCTGGCCGAAGATGACGGAGGCGGGCGACCCCGGCGGCGTCATCTGGACGACGCGGAAAGTCTCGTCGCCCCGGAAGTCCGCGTCCTCGCGCCACCCCAGCGCGGCGTAGAACCGCTTGGCGCGGTCGACGTCGGAGACGGGCAGGACGACGACCTCGAGCTTGGTGTCCACGGTCGAACTCCTCGGTGGCTGTCGGGATCCGGAGCGGCGGTCACGAGCTCGCCGCGGCGCCGCTCACCGGCCCACCCTGGTCCTCCGCGTCCGCGCATCGCACCAGGGACGAACCCTGGCTCCGCACCTGGCGGGCGCAGCAGGCCGTGGGCGGGCACCGGTCTCGGCCGGAACAGTCGCCGGGCCGGCGCCGCCGCTCGATGTGGGAACGCCACCCGCACGCCGCCGCCCAGCGACCCGGACGCGGCTGCCAGTCACATGGCGGATGTGCAGCGGCGCTCCACCCCACTACCGTCCGCTGACGTCCGGGGTTCGTGATCGGGAGGTGACGGGATGGCCTTGCTGTCACGGGGGTTCCGCCGCGGACGGCGGGACCGGTCCGACGGCCGACTGCCACCGGGCCAGTTCGACGCCGGCGACGACTTCCCGGTGCTCTCCGCCGGTCCGACGCCGCACACACCGCTGTCCCGCTGGGACCTCTCCATCGACGACCGGACGGGCCAGCTCGCGCGGTGGACCTGGGAGGAGTTCCGTGCGCTCCCGCGCGAGCCGATCACCGTCGACATCCACTGCGTGACCACCTGGTCGAAGTTCGACACCCGCTGGGAGGGCGTCGCGATCGACACGCTGCTGCAGGACGTCGAGGCGAGCAGCCCGTTCGTGCTGGCGGGTTGCGACGGCGGCTACACGACCAACGTGCCGCTGGAGGACCTCACCGACGGCCGCGCCTGGGTCGTGGACACCTACGCCGGCGAGCCGCTGGCACCGGAGCACGGCGGCCCGGCCCGGCTGCTGGTGCCGCACCTGTACCTCTGGAAGAGTGCCAAGTGGCTGCGGCGACTGACGTTGCTCGACCACGACGAACCGGGCTTCTGGGAGACGTTCGGCTACCACAACTACGGGGACCCATGGCGCGAGCAGCGGTACAGCGGCGACTGACCTGGCGCAGCGCCACCGTCCTGGACAACCGGGCCGAGACGCCGCGGATCCACCGACTGGTCCTGGACGTGCCCGGCTGGCCCGGACACCTGCCCGGCCAGCACGTGGTCGTCCGGCTGGCGGCCGAGGACGGCTACGTGGCCCAGCGCAGCTACTCCCTCGCCTCCCCGCCGGAGGTCTCCGAGCTGCACCTGACCGTGGAGCGCCTCGACGCGGGCGAGGTGTCGCCGTACCTCACCGACGAGGTGCGGCGCGACGACGTGCTGGAGCTGCGCGGTCCGATCGGCGGCTACTTCGTCTGGTCGGCGACCGCCGACCGGGGCGACGGCGAGCTCGGACGGCGTCCGGTGCAGCTGGTGGCCGGGGGGTCCGGCGTCGCCCCCTTCCTGGCCATGGTCGACCACCACCGTCGACAGGACAGCCCGACGCCCCTGCGCCTGCTGTACTCGACGAGGACGCAGGCCGACGTCCTCGGTCGCGACGTCCTCGGCGCGGAGACGACGGTCACCCTCACCCGGGAGGTCCCCACGGACTGGCGGGGCGAGACCGGCCGGGTCGACCGCGACAAGCTGGCCCGCCGGACGTTCCCGCCCGCCGACCGGCCACGCATCTTCGTCTGCGGCTCGACACCGTTCGTCGAGTCCGTCGCCGCGACGCTGATCGACCTCGGCCACGACCCGTCCTGGATCAGACTCGAACGCTACGGCAACGCCACGGAGGCGTCATGACCGACACCGACGGCACACCGGATCTGGTCGCCGCGCGCCGTCTGGACGGCAACGCGGCCGCCGGCCCCCTCGCCGACCTCTTCGCCGTCGACGTGACCGAGGCGCGGTCGCACTGCGCCGCCTGCGGAACCACCACGATGCTCGGCGCCCACCACCTCTACGCCGACGCCCCGGCCCTCGTCCTGCGGTGCCCGAGCTGCACCGAGGTGGTGCTGCGCTTCGCCGCCCAGGAGGGACGTCTCCTGCTCGACCTGCGCGGCTGCCAGTTGCTGGTCGTACCGGTACCCGCCGGGGAGCACGACCCGGCGTGACGGTGCCGGGCCCCGAGGGTCGGCGCGGCCGGCTCAGGCCGGGACCAGCTCCGAGTCGGAGCCCGGCAACGCGTGGGTGAGCTCCTGGCGGGAGCGGATGCCGAGCTTGGCGAAGACCTTGCGCAGGTGCCACTCCACGGTCCGCGGACTGAGGAACAGCCGTGCGCCGATCTCCGCGTTCGACAGCCCGTCGCGGGCGAGCCGCGCGATCTGCAGCTCCTGCGGGGTCAGGTCGTCGCGCGGTTCGACCACCCGCCGGCGGACCCGCTCACCGGTCGCCTGGAGCTCGGCCCGGGCCCGCTCGGCGAACGCCTCCATGCCGATCGTCACGAACAGCTCGTATGCCGCGCGCAGTTGGGCCCGCGCGTCGACGCGGCGGTTCTCGCGGCGCAGCCACTCCCCGTAGAGGAGGTGCGTGCGGGCGAGTTCGGGTCGTAGCCGCGTGCGCCCCAAGCGGTCGACGGCGTCCCGGTAGCAACGCTCAGCGGCGGCACCCTCGCTCACCAGCGCCTCACACCGAGCACGGACGCCGAGCGCCCAGTCGGTGTCGACGAGGTCCGTGTGCTCGCCGAGCCGGTCGAGGGCCTGCTGCGCGAGCTCGCCGTTGTCGGTCCGCGTCGCGGACTCGATCAGCTCGCTCTGCGCCCATGTGGCGACGAACAACTCCGGCATCTGCTCGGTCGCCTCGACGGCCGCGACGAGCGCCTCCTCGTAGCGGCCGAGGCCGTTCAGCAGCAAGGACCTCGCCCAGCTCGCGTACTGGACGGCCGTTCCCTGGCCGCCGTCGGTGGCCTGGCTCATGACGCCCTCGATCAGCCCTGATGCCGCGGCCTCCTGCCCGCGCAGTGCAGCCAACGCCATCGCCGCGTACGGACCGATACGTGTCCCCGTCGCCTCCTTGACGGCGTCGACCTCGGCGATCAGCAGTGCCGCCGTGGCGAAGTCGCCGCCGAACGCGGCGGCCTGGCCGCACCCGTTGTCCGCGGCGGCGAGGATCTCGAGCACCCCGGCGTCGCGTGCGAGGCGGACCGTCCGAGAGCCGATCTCGAGACAACGGGCGTGGTCCCAGACCAGGTTCGCCGCGCGCGACGCCAGGAAACCCCAGCGCAGCACCTCGTCCGCTGACACGTCTTCCGAGGCGAACACCGCGACAGCGCGTCGGATCAGGGGCGCCGCGGCGGGCCGCCCTTCGGTGAAGACCAGCGCCAAGCCGTCCAGCAGCAGGTCGCACGCGAGCGGAGGGTCCGGCCTGGGGGCGGTCGCTGCGGCGCGGGAGACGTCGAGCAGGCTGCCACCGGCGCGCGCGAGCCGGCCGGCGAACAACCCGGCCGACCACGCTTCGAGGTAGGTGTCGCGCGAGAGGCGCACGTCGAGTGTCTCGAGCTTCTTCGCCGCCTCGAGCAGTAGCAGGGGTGCGTCGCTGCCGCGGTTCTGGGCGGACGCCACCTCGGCCTGCAGCAGGTCCACGCGGGCGCGCCCGAGCTCGTCGAGCGGTCCGGCCTCCGCTGCGGCCATCAGTTCCCGCGCCACCTCGAACGCCCCCGCGCCCAGGCTCGCCCGGGCCGCTGCGAGCGCTCGCTCGGCCCGTCGTGCGGGTTCGCCCGTCAGGGCGACGGATCGCTGGAGCAGCGCGGCCGCGGCGGCGAGGCCACCACGCGCCCGCGCCCGGTCGGCCGAGTGTTCCAGCTCGCGCGCGACCTCCTCGCGAGGCCCGGCAGCCGCGGCAGCCAGGTGCCACGCCCGACGATCGGGGTCGACCTCGCGATCCGTCGACTCCGCCAACGCCAGGTGCGCCGCCCGACGATCCGGTCCGCGGGCCGAGCGGTACACCGCCGAGCGCGCCAGGGGATGGCAGAACGTCACCCGCCCGTCGAGAACCAGCAGCCCGTCCGTCCCGTCGACCGTCGTCATCGCGATCCCGAGACGGTCACAGGCCCGCTGCAGGATCAGCGGATCACCGACCGGTTCGGCTGCCGCGACGAGCAGCAGCCGTCGCGCGTCGGCCGGCAAGCTCTCGAGACGGCGGACGTAGCTCGACTCGATCTGCCCTGAGAGATCGCGCGAGTCCGGCATCGCGAACCCGACGGCCAGCTGCGTCGGCGTCATCCCTCGGGGCAGCTCGAGCAGCGCGAGCGGGTTCCCGCGCGTCTCCGCGAGGATCCGGTCGCGGACCGGCTTGTCCAGGGCGAACAGCATCGTCGAGTTCAGCAGGGCACGGGCGTCACGGCTGCTCAGCCCGCGCACCCGGAGATCCGGCAGCTGCCCGAGTTCCGCACCGGGATCCCGCGCCGCGAACACGAGTCCCACCGGGTCGGCGAACAACCGGCGGGCGACGAACGCCAGGGTCAGTGCCGAGGCCCGGTCGAGCCACTGGGCGTCGTCGACGACGCACAGCAGCGGGCGTTGTTCGGCGACGTCGGACACCAAGCTGAGCACCGCGAGACCGACGAGGAAACGCGTCGGCGCAGGTCCCGCGGCCAGGCCGAAGACGATCCGAAGCGCATCGCGCTGCGGATCCGGCAGGCGCTCGAGCCCGTGCAGCACCGGCGCGCACAGCTGGTGCAGGCTCGCGAAGGCCAGCTCCATCTCGGACTCGACACCCCGGGCCCGCAGGACCGTGAAACCCGAGGCGGACCCGACCAGGTGGTCCAGCAGCGCCGTCTTCCCGATCCCGGCTTCGCCCCGCAGGACCAGCGAGCGGCTCCGGCCCGCACGAACGTGTGCGATCACGTCGTCCAGCAGGGCGCACTCGTCCTGCCGCCCGACGAGGCTCACCCGCGGCACGCTGCCCGGACCCGGGTCCCGATCGAGCACGACTCGGTCATGGACACGGGACAAGCGTGCCGGATCCGCTTCGGGGTGGCTAGGGCCAGGTACGCCACCGGCCACGCCGTGCACGAACCGGACCACGTGGCACCGGGACGCAGACCAGGGGGAGACCAGCGGTCCCGACGGGCTCGACCGGCTGCGCCGGGGCACCACGCTGGCCCGGACAACCAGGCCACGTCGTGATGTCCGAGGAGATCGTCATGAGCACATCGCTACACGCGTCGGCGGTACCGGAAGGCCCCGGCTCGGTCTCCGGCGCTCCGAACCT
>DASVUG010000115.1:0-4146 GCA_036387155.1 Pseudonocardia sp.
GTGAGCGAGGTGGTCCGGGCCGAGCGCGGGCGCGAGCGCGCCGCGGTGCTGGCCGAGCTCGACCGGTGGCGCCCGCAGCTGGCCGTCACCACCACCCGCTACGACGGCATCGCCGACGACATCGAGGAGCTGGTGCCGCGCTCCGTCACCAACCTCTGGCGCGACCCGCCGCCCGACGAGCCCGTCGGCGCCCGCTACCTGCGCATCCTCGCCGAGGAGGGGGTCATCTCGAACGCCGACGTCGACCTGCTGCCCTCGATCGTCCTCACCGGCGCCGAGCGCGCGGAGGGCGAGCGCGTGCTCGGGTCGCAGGAGCCGCGGCCGGTGGTGCTCGTGCCGTCGGCCGGGATGGCGGTGAAGGAGTGGCCGCACTGGCGCCAGCTGGCCACGGCGCTCGCGGGCCGCGCGTACGTCGCCGGCGAGCCGCCCGTGCTCGAGGCCTGGCGCGGCGGCCCGGCGCGGCTGCTCCCCCCGTTGTCGCTGCGCGGGCTCGCGGCGGTGTTCGCGGCGGTCGGCCGGCGCGGCGGGGTCGTCGTGGGCCCGGACACCGGCCCGGTGCGGGTCGCCGCGGCCGTCGGGGCCCGCACCGTCGGGATCTTCGGCCCGACGCTGGCCGCCCGGTACGGGCTCGGTCCGCCGGGGGTGGACCTGCAGGGCCTCCCCGGCTGCCCCCACCGCAAGCCGACCGCCATCACCGAGCAGGTCTGCTGGTGGGAGGCCCGCTGCCCGCTCTCCCCGCTGGGGCCCGCGTGCATGGCCGACGTCGCCCCGGCCGCCGTCCTCGACGTCCTGCCGGTCCCCGTGCGCCCGCTGCCGTGACCCCGCTCCGGTGGGCCCGGTCCCGCCAGCCCCGTGCGCCGCACCCCCGACGACCACCCCAGGAGGACACATGGCGAGCGTGAGCCTGCCGAACCCGCGGCGAGTGCTCGCCGACGTGCTGCCCGGCGGTCTGGTCCGGGACGTCGCGCTGGTCGGCGGTGCGGCCGCGCTGGTCGGGCTGGCGGCGCAGGTCGCGATCCCCCTGCCGTTCACGCCGGTCCCGCTCACCCTCCAGACCTTCGCCGTCCTGCTCGCCGCCGCCGCCCTCGGGCCGGTCCGCGGGTCGGTCGCCATGGCGTCCTACGCCGTCGCCGGCTTCGCCGGGCTGCCGTGGTTCGCCCAGCACCAGAGCGGGTGGGGCCTGCCGTCCTCGGGTTACGTCCTCGGCTTCGTCCTGGCCGCCGCCGTCGTCGGGGCGTTCGCCCGCCGGGGTGCGGACCGGACGTTCGCGCGGACGGCGGGGCTCATGGTCGTCGGCAACGTCGTGATCTACTCCGCGGGCGTGCCCTGGCTGATGGCGTGGAGCGGGATCGGCCTCGGCCGGGCCGTCGCGCTCGGGGTGCTCCCGTTCCTGGTCGGGGACTGCATCAAGATCGCGCTCGCGGCCGGCCTCCTGCCCGCGGCGTGGCGCCTCGCCGCCGGTCAGGCCGGGACCGGCCAGAAGTACGGCAGCTCCGGGTCCACCCCGGGGAACAGCGCGCCGTAGAACCCCGGGTCCTTGCGCACCAGCGCGGCGCGGTGGCTGGTGTGCACGCGCTCGTCGCCGATCCAGTCGGGCAGCGCGCCGTCCCGGGCGAGCTCCTCCTGGGTGCGCGGGACGGACGGCAGCCCGGCGGCCGCGAGGTCGACCGCGATCGTCCCCGCCACCGTGTCCGCCCCGCCGCGCACCGCCCACTCCAGGCAGCTCGCGACGCCGTAGGCCGCGACGCCCTCGGCGTGGCCGACCCACATGCGCACCGCCGGGTGCCGCTTCCAGCCGTAGGTCTCGCGGGTGAGCGCCCGCAGCACCTGCAGCGCCTCGATCCGCTGCTTGCCCAGGCGCTTGGAGTCGAGCGCCGCGACGCTGGCCGTGAAGTCGGGGTACGGCAGGAAGGTCTGCACCGTCAACCCTGCTCGATCAGGGTGACCACGCGGACCAGCGACGGGGTGCGCGGCGTCGAGCCGAACCCGAAGCGCACCGGCGGGTCGACCGGCGCGAGCCCGCCCTGGTCGACGCCCTCCCACGCGGCGCGGGCGCCGGTGACCCGGTGCAGGTCGAGCGCGGCGTAGTACTCGCAGCGCCCCTGCCCCGCGCTGCCGCGCGTGCGGACCCCGGGCAGCACCCGGCGGGCGACGGCGTCGATCGCGCCCACCCAGCGCACGTCGGTCGCGAGCCGGCGCGGGACCGCGCGCAGCAGCACCCCGAGCGGCGTCCGCCCCCCGACGGTGAACGCCAGCTCCAGCGGCCCGGCCCGCACCGTCCAGCGGTCGTCGTAGACCTCCGCGTCGACCGGCACCTTGCACACCTCGTCGAAGGTGTACGTCGCGGTCACGAAGTCGGCCACCTCCACCGACGGCGCGAGCAGCACCCGGTGCCCGTCCGGGAGTTCCACCATGACGTCGGTGAACGCCCCGAGCGGGGAGCGGGGCCAGTGGCCCACGACCGCGCGCAGCCCGGCCGCCGTCCCCAGCCCCGCGATGACACCGTCGAAGCGGTCCGTCACGGCCGCACCCCGTCCGCTCCCGGCCCCGCCGCACCCCGCCGTACCGGGCCGGACGCCGACCTCCCACGCTCGCTCACGCCGTCGGGTGACCCGCTGCCGGGTACCTCCAAACGCGCGCCCGGGACACGCGGGAGCGGTGGTGGTACCCCCCCGGCCGCACCGGGTGCCTGCGTATGGTCGGGGACCGACACGGTCGGACGACGCGGGACGGTGGGCCATGGACGGAGACGACCGGGGCTTCCCCCGCGGTCCCGGGCCCTTCCGCGGCCGCCGCGGGCCGGCCCCGCCGCCCGGCGGTCCGCCGCGGGGGTGGCGCCCGCCCGGCGGTCGCCCCCCGGTCCCGCCGCCCGGGGCGCTCCCGCCGCAGGGACCCCCGCCGCAGGGACCCCCGCCGCCCGGCGCCGTCCGCCCGCGCCGCGGCGCGCCGCCGCGCCCCACCGCCCTGATGCCGGCCGCGCCCCCCGAGGGGCGGGCGGCCCCACCGCGGGTCCCGGACCGGCCGCGGGTCCCCACCACCCGTCGGCCCGCGCCGCCGCGGGTCCGCGCGCCGCGCCGAGGTCGCCGCCCCGTGAACAAGCTCTTCACGCTCCTCGCCGTGCTGCTGCTCGTCCTCGCCGGGTTCGGCGTCTGGATCGACACCCGGCTGAACCGCGTGGCCGCGCTGCCCGCCACCAGCGCCGGCACGGGCGAGGGCACGAACTGGCTGATCGTCGGCTCGGACAGCCGCGCCGGCCTGACGAAGCAGCAGGAGAAGGACCTGGCGACCGGCGGCGACGTCGGCCAGCGCACGGACACGATCATGCTGCTGCACACGGGCAGCTCCGGCGCGGTGCTGGTGAGCCTGCCGCGCGACTCCTACGTCGCCATCGAGGGCCACGGGCGCAACAAGCTCAACTCCGCCTACGCCTTCGGCGGCGCGCCGCTGCTGATCGGCACGGTCGAGCAGGCGACGGGGCTGCGCATCGACCACTACGCCGAGATCGGGTTCGGCGGCTTCGTCGGCGCGGTGGACGCCGTCGGCGGGGTCGAGCTGTGCGTGCCCGAGGCGATCAAGGACCCGAAGGCGGCGCTGAACATCAAGGCGGGCTGCCAGGAGCTCGACGGGGCGACGGCCCTGGGCTACGTGCGCACCCGGGCGACCGCCGGCTCGGACTTCGACCGCGTGGCGCGGCAGCGGGCGTTCCTGTCCGCGCTGGTGAAGAAGTCGACGTCCCCGGCGACGCTGGTGAACCCGTTCCGGGTGGTGCCGCTGAGCAACGCGGTGGCCGCGGCGATCACCGTCGACGACGGCGACCACGTGTGGAACCTGCTCGGCCTCGGGCTCGGGATGCGCTCGATCTCCTCGGGCGGCGGCGTCACCACGACGGTGCCCGTGGGCGGAACGCCGACGATCGGCGGCCAGTCCGTCGTGCAGTGGGACAAGGCGAGGGCGGGCGCGCTGTTCACCGCGCTGAAGAACGACAGCACGCCGGCCGGGTCCGCGCTCGGCCCGTGACCGGCGGTCGGCCCTCCCGGGTCGACCGCCGTCGGCGGGTGCGCTAGGCCGGCTTGCGCGCGCGGCGCCGCGGCGCCGGGGCGTCCTCGGCCTCGGCGGCGGCCTTCTTCTTCGACGACGCCCGGCGCG
>DASVUG010000116.1:0-3186 GCA_036387155.1 Pseudonocardia sp.
CCCGGCGGTGGCCGCCGGGCTCGCGGGGCGTGGTCATCGCCGTCGTCCCCTCCCCGTGCGTGTCCGGCGGGTCGACGCCGCGGCGGAGCCGAGGATCCGCCGGCGGGACGACCCGTCGGCCCGGCCGGCGCCGGGCTGAAGAATACGAGCCGGACTACGAGCCGGAATACAAGCACAGGCCGGCGGGCCGGCGCAGGCCGATCGCCGACCACCGGGTCCGGCGCGCCGACCGGGTCCGGCGCGCCGGGAGCAGCCGCCCGGGCGGGACCGGACGGCCGGACGGGCGGATGTGCCCGGCACGGGCGGGTTCAGGCGGCACCCACCGCGACCACGCCCCGGCGCACGGCGCGGCCCGCGGCGGCCGCGGCCCGCCCGACGTCGGAACCCCGCCCGGCGACCTCGGCGACCTGCTCGAGCAGGTCGAGCACCTGCCGGCACCAGCGCACGAAGTCCCCCGCCGACAGCTCGACGCCGTTCTGCTCCGCCGCGGTCAGCACCGCCGACAGCGACTCGCCCCGCGCCCACCGGTGCACCGGCCAGGCGAACCCGAGGTCGGGCTCGCGGGTGCGGTCCACCCGGTGGCGCCGCTCGTCGGCCTCGAGCTCCGACCACAGCCGGACCGTGGCGGCCAGCGCGTCGGCGACGGGCCCGGTGGGCACCCGCGGCACCGGACCGGTGTCCCGGCGGGACTCGTACACCAGCGCCGACGCGACCGCCGCCAGCTCCGCCGGCTCCAGGCCGTCCCACACGCCGTGGCGCAGGCACTCCGCCGCGAGCAGGTCCGACTCGCCCCACAGCCGGGCCAGCCGCTCCCCCTGCGGTGTGACGACCTCGTCGGAGTCCGGCCCCGCGCCGTCCCGCGCCAGGTAGCCGCGTTCCTGGAGCAGCCCCCGGATCCGGTCGAACGTGCGGGCCAGCGAGTGGGTGGTGGCGCGGACCTTCTGCCGCAGCTGCTCGGTCTCGCGGTCGAGCCGGGCGTGCCGCTCGGCCCAGCGGGCGTGGGCCTCCCGGTCCGCGCACCCGTGGCAGGGGTGGGCGCGCAGGGCGCGGCGCAGGGTGCCGAGCTCGGGGTCGTCGTCGGCGGACGCACCGGCCCGGCCGCGGCGGGTGGTGACCGGCGCGACGATGCCGGTGTTGCGCAGCGACGCGGCGAGGTCCCGGCGCACGGCCGGAACCCGGTGGTTGACCGCGCGCGGCAGCCGCATCCGGCCCAGCGGCTCGACCGGGGCGGGGAAGTCGGCGACCGACAGCCGGCCCGCCCAGCGGTCCTCGGTGAGCACCAGGGGGCGCGGCTCGTCCCCCGCCGCGCCCGGGTCGAGGACGACCGCGAGCCCCGCGCGGCGGCCCCCGGGCACGGCGATGACGTCGCCGGGGCGCAGGGCGCGCAGCGCGTCGCTCGTGGCGTCGCGCCGGTCCGCCGTGCCCTGGCGGCGCAGCGTCTTCTCGCGCTCGCCGACCCGCCGGCGCAGCGCCGCGTACTCGGCGAAGTCCCCGAGGTGGCAGCGCATCGCCGCGGCGTAGCCCTCCAGGGTCTCGGCGTTGCGCTCGATGCGCCGGGACAGCCCGACGACGGACCGGTCGGCCTGGAACTGGCCGAACGACTGCTCCAGCAGGTCGCGCGCCGCGTCCACCCCGAGCCGGCCGACCAGGTTGACGGCCATGTTGTAGCCGGGGCGGAAGGAGCTGCGCAGCGGGTAGGTGCGCGTCGAGGCCAGCCCCCCGACCTGCTCCGGGTCCACCCCGGGCTGCCACACGACGACGGCGTGGCCCTCCACGTCGATCCCGCGGCGGCCCGCGCGCCCGGTGAGCTGGGTGTACTCCCCCGGCGTCAGCTCGGCGTGGGCCTCGCCGTTGAACTTGACCAGCCGTTCCAGCACGACGGTGCGCGCCGGCATGTTGATGCCCAGCGCCAGGGTCTCGGTGGCGAACACCGCGCGCACCAGCCCGCGGACGAACAGCTCCTCGACGGTCTCCTTGAACGCCGGCAGCAGCCCGGCGTGGTGCGCGGCGATCCCGCGCTCCAGCGCCTCGCGCCACTCCCAGTAGCCGAGCACGCCCAGGTCGGCCTGCGGCAGGTCCGCGGTGCGCCGCTCGACGACGCGGCGGATCTCGGCGACCTGGTCGGCGGTGGTCAGCCGCAGCCCGGCCCGCACGCACTGGGCGACGGCCTGGTCGCAGCCGGCCCGGCTGAACACGAAGGTGATGGCGGGCAGCAGCCCGTCGCGGTCCAGCCGGTCCAGCACCGTGACCCGCGAGGGGGGCCGGAACCCGGTCCGCCGGGGCCCCGCCGACGAGGACTGGGCGGCCGAGCGGGTGCGCCGCGCCCGGTCCCACACGGCGGTGGAGGCCTGCCGCTCGAGCTCGCGGGTGGAGCGCACGAGGTCGGGGTCGACCACGGGCTCGGTACCGCCGTCGCGCACCGCTTCGGTGAACAGGTCCAGCAGCCGGTTGCCGACCATCATGTGCTGCCAGAGCGGGACCGGCCGGTGCTCGTCGACGACGACGGCGGTGTCGCCGCGCACCGTGACCAGCCAGTCGCCGAACTCCTCGGCGTTGCTGACCGTCGCCGACAGCCCGACCAGCGCGACGTGCGGGGGCAGCTGCAGGATCACCTCCTCCCACACCGCCCCGCGGAACCGGTCGGCCAGGTAGTGCACCTCGTCCATCACGACGTAGCCGAGCCGGTCCAGCTGCCCCGACCGGGCGTAGATCATGTTGCGTAGCACCTCGGTGGTCATGACCACCACCTGGGCGTCGCCGTTGACGCTGGTGTCGCCGGTCAGCAGCCCGACGGCGGCGGGGCCGTGGCGGGCGACCAGGTCCGCGTACTTCTGGTTGGACAGCGCCTTGATCGGGGTGGTGTAGAAGCACTTGAGGCCCTGGGCCAGCGCCAGGTGCACGGCGAACTCGCCGACGACGGTCTTGCCCGCCCCCGTCGGGGCGCACACCAGCACGCCGTGGCCGTCCTCCAGCGCCGAGCAGGCGGTGCGCTGGAAGCCGTCGAGGGCGAACGGGAGGGTGCCGGCGAACTCCGCGAGGCGGGGGCGGGCGACGCGGTCCCGGGCGGCGGCGTAGGCCTCCGCAGGCGAGGTCATGGCTCCAGGTTAGGTGACCCGGCCGCCGGCCCCCCGGCGACGGGCGTCAGGTGACGTCGTCGAGGCGTTCGGGGACCACGGGCACCGGGGG
>DASVUG010000117.1:0-7922 GCA_036387155.1 Pseudonocardia sp.
CGGGACGGCGGTGCGCGGCTCGTCACGGCGCGGGACGGCCAGCCGCGGGTCGCCGCCGGTCAGGTAGGCGAACCCGGGGGCGAACCCGCCGAACGCGATGCGCCAGGGCGTCCCGGTGTGCGCCGCGACGACCTCCGCCTCGTCCAGGCCCGTCAGCCGCGCGACCTCGGCGAGGTCCGGCCCGTCGTAGGTCACGGCGATCTCCACGGCCTCGCCCGGATCGTCCACGCCCGCGGCCGGCGCGGTACCGGACAACGCTGTCAGCCGCGTGGCGAGCGGGTCCAGCGCCGTCCCCGGGGCCGTCACCACGAGGACGGTGCACGCCGCGGGCACCACGTCGAGCACCCCCGGCAGCTCCGCGTCCCGGACGGCCCGCGCCAGCCCGAGGACGGCGTCGAGGTCGTCGAGCTCGACGAGCAGGGCGGCGTCGCCGAAGCGCAGGACGTTCACGCGAACGCCCGCACCGTCACGCCGGCCCGCTCCAGCCCGGCCCGCACCGCCCGCGCCATGTCGACCGCGCCGGGGGAGTCGCCGTGCACGCACGCGGACGCCGCCGACACGGCGACGTCGCTGCCGTCGACGGCGCGCACCACCCCGTCGCCCACGAGCCGCAGCACCCGCTCGGTGACCTCCTCCGGGTCGTGGAGCACGGCCCCCTCCTCGCGCCGCGGCACCAGCGTGCCGTCCGGGGTGTAGCCGCGGTCGACGAAGAACTCCGGGACGGTGCGCAGCCCCGCCTCCTCGGCCGCCCGCAGGAACGCCGAGCCGGGCAGCCCGAGCACCGGCAGCTCGGCCGAGTAGTCCCGGACGGCGGCCACGACGGCCGCGGCCTGCTGCTCGTGGTGGACGATCGCGTTGTACAGCGCCCCGTGCGGCTTGACGTAGCGCACGGCCGTCCCGGCCACCCGGCACATCCCGTCCAGGGCCCCGATCTGGTAGACGACGTCGTCGGCCAGCTCGCCCGGCGTCGCGTCGAGGAAGCGGCGGCCGAAGCCGGCGAGGTCGCGGTAGCCGACCTGCGCCCCGACCACGACGCCCGCCTCCGCGGCCTGCCGGCACGTCCGCCGCAGCGTCGTCGGGTCCCCGGCGTGGAACCCGCACGCGACGTTCGCCGAGCTCACGAGCCCGAGCATCGCCTGGTCGTCGCCGAGCACCCACCGCCCGAACGACTCGCCGAGGTCGGAGTTGAGGTCCAGGACGTCCACGCCCGTCACCGCCCAGCGCTCGGGGATGCCAGCAGTGCCACATCGCTGGCGTTCAGTGACAGCAGTGTGCCCCTGCTGGCATCCCCGGGCTACGGGCGCACCGCCCCGTTCCGGTGCGGCGGCTCGCGCGTCAGCCCGTGTTCCGCAGCCCCGCCGCGATGCCGTTCACCGTCTGCAGCAGGGCCCGGTTCAGGTCGCCGTCGGCCTCCGGGGTCCGGCGGCGCTGGGCCAGCAGCTCCACCTGCAGGTGGTGCAGCGGCTCCAGGTACGCCGCGCGCACGGCGAGGGTGTTGCGCAGCACCGGGTGGCGGGCCAGCAGCGTCGTCGAGCCGGTCAGCCGCAGCACCTCGCGCATCGTCAGCTCGTGCTCGGCGCGGATGACGTCGAACAGGTGCTGCAGCCCCGGCTCCACCAGGTTCGCGACGTAGAACTCCGCGATCCGCAGGTCCGTCTTCGCCAGCGTCATCTCGACGTTGCCGAGCAGGTTCGCGAAGAACGCCCAGCCGCGCATCTCCTCGAGCACCGGGCCGTGGCCCGCCTCGCGCGCGGCCCGCAACCCGCTGCCCAGCCCGAACCACCCCGGCACCACCATGCGCGTCTGCGTCCAGCCGAACACCCACGGGATCGCGCGCAGGTCGTCCAGCGTCGGGGCGGCCGAGCCCGGCCGCTTCGACGGGCGCGAGCCGACGTTGAGCCGCCCCAGCTCGTCCACCGGCGTCGCCGCGGAGAAGAAGTCGGGCAGCCCCGGGTCGTCGACCAGCCGGCGGTAGGTCGCGCAGGCGTGCTCGCTGATGTGGTCCATCGTCTCGTCGAAGCGGGCGAGGGTGTCCGGGTCGACCCGCGACGCGGTGTGCAGCAGCGTCGCGTCGAGCACCGAGGACAGCAGGATCTCCAGGTTGTCGTGCGCCAGTGCCGGCAGCGAGTACTTGTCCGAGATCGTCTCGCCCTGCTCGGTGAGCTTCATCGTGGCGTCGACGGTGCCGAACGGCGTCGCCATGACGGCCTCGCCCGCCGGGCCGCCCCCGCGGCCGACCGACCCGCCCCGGCCGTGGAACAGCCGCAGGCCCACCCCGTGCTTGGCCGCGACGTCGCGCAGCTGGCGCTGGGCCCGGTGGATCTGCCACTGCGACGTGGTGATGCCGGCGAGCTTGTTCGAGTCCGAGTAGCCCAGCATGATCTCCTGCAGGTCGCCCCGGTTGGCGACCTGCCGGCGGTAGCCGGGCACGGACAGCAGCTCGTCGAGCAGCGCGCCGGCCCGCGACAGCTCGTCCACGGTCTCGAACAGCGGCACGAGGTCCACCGACGACCGCGGGTTCTGGCGCAGCTCCACCATGTACGCCTCGCGGGCGAGCACGGTGACGGCCAGCAGGTCGTCCACGCCCTTGCACATCGACACGATGTAGGTGCTGCACACCTCGTCGCCGTACTCGTGCTGGACGTCGTGGAGCATGTCGAAGATCGCCAGGACGTCCGCGGCGGCGTCGGGCAGCCCGTAGTGGCGGCGGACCAGCGGGCGGCCCCGCTCCAGCTCCTCGGCGAGCAGCGCCGTGCGCTCGGCCCGGGACAGCTCCGCGTACGGCCGGTCCAGCTCGCCGAGGGCGTCGTAGATCGCACCGAGGGCCGCGTGGTGCTTGGCGCTGTGCTCGCGGACGTCCAGCTCGGCCAGGTGCAGGCCGAACGCCGCGGCCGCCCGCCGCGTCCGCGCGAGCGCGCCGTCGGCGATGCGGCCGCCCAGGTGCTCGCGCAGCGAGCGGTCGATGACCGCCAGGTCCGCGACGTACTCCGCCGCGCCCCGGTAGTCCCGCCCGGGCCGGTGCGGGGAGCCGTCGCGGATCCGGGCCCGCGCGCTCTCCAGCCGGGCGCGGACGTAGGACAGCTTGAGCCGGTACGGCTCGTTCTGGTTGAGCCGGATGTAGCGGTCGTACACCTCGGGCAGCGCGCGGCGGTCCCGGGCGAGCGAGCCGCGCAGCTCCTCGGAGACCCCGACGACCCGCGACGAGATCGACAGCTCGTCCACCAGCTGCTCGACGGACTGCAGGTGGATGCGCAGCGCCCGGTCCGCGTTGAGGGCGACGACCTCGCGGGTCACCGCGGGGGTGACGAACGGGTTGCCGTCGCGGTCGCCGCCGACCCACGAGCCCAGCACCACCGGCCGGCCGGCCGCGGGCACGGTGAACCCCGCCGCGCGCACCTCGCGCTCGAACTGCCCGACCAGCGTCGGGACGGTGGTGCGCGCCAGCTGCTCCAGGTACCAGCCGATCGCGTTGGCCTCGTCGGCCACCGTCGGCTTGCCGGGCCGGATCTCGTCGGTCTGCCACAGCAGGTCGACCAGCGCGGCGAGCTCCTCGTCGTCGGCCGCGCGGTCCAGCGCGTCGCCGACGCGGCGCAGGATCCGCAGCACCGACTGCCGCGACGACTCCGTCGGGTGCGCGGTGAAGACGGGCCGCAGCGTGAGCCGCTCCAGCGCGGCCTGCACCTCGGCGCGCGCCTCGCCGGGGAACTCGTCGACCAGGCGCTGCATCAGCACGCGCAGCGGGCGGCGGTCGCCCGAGCGCAGCTCCCGGAGCTCCCGGGAGCGGTGCAGCTGCTCGGCGGTGTTCGCCAGCTGGAAGTACTGGGAGAACGCCCGGCTCAGCGCGACGGCCGTGCCGCTGTCCAGGCCGCTCAGCAGGCGCGTGACCTCCGCCCCGTCGCTGCCCGGCGCCGCCCGCGACAGCCGCCGGACCTCCTCGACCAGCTCCAGCAGCTCGGGCCCGCCGTGGTGGGCCAGCGCCTGCCCGAGCATCGTCGACAGCCGCCGGATGTCGGCCCGCAGCGACCGGTGCTCGGACTCGGAGGTGACCCCCGCTGCCGCCGCGACCGGGTCGTGCGGGGACGTCTCGACGGGCACGAGTGCAGGCTGGCTCACGGCGACTCCCCGGTGCAGCGTGGTGGGGCCGCTCGCGGCGGTGGGAGAGGCCGGTCACGCTCATGGTGCCCATGTCGGGACGTCCGCCGCTACCTCGGGACGGGCACGTCACGCGTGATCGCGGATCCACCCCGGCACCTCGCAGGGTCCGCGTGCACCTCGCAGCGTCCGCGGCCCCTGCGAGGTGTGCACGGCCTCTGCGAAGTGCCGGCGGATCAGCTGTCGGGGCCCTTGTAGCCCTGGCGGGCCGACTCGTCGTCGATGCTGACGAGCACGCGGTAGCCCGGGCCCTTGACGTTGTCCGGCGCCACCGTGGCGCCGGTGGCGTCCTTCTGCAGCGCGATGGCCCGCTTGCCGCTGCCCATGAAGTCGTTCGCGGAGAACGTCACGTCGTGGATGTCCTGCAGCGCGACCGTCTGGGCCGGGGCGTGGCACTCGAAGTGGTTGTTCGTGACCAGCCAGTTCTGGCTGCGGCCGACCCCGGAGCCCTTGCCGTCCCCGTCGTCGTCGTTCGGGCCCTCGGCCATGAGGCACTGGCGGAACTGGTCGCTCGCGCAGTGGTTGCCCTCGATGCGGATGTTCGAGCTCGCCGGCTCCGAGCTGGCGTAGGTCTGCATGCAGTCCGTGTGCGGACGGCGGTCCGGGTCCGGGTTCGCCCAGATGTCGTGCGCGGTGTTGTGGGCGATCGTGATGCCGTCGCCGAAGAAGCGGATGGCGTCGACGTCGTCGTCGCCGATGTTGACCTCGGAGATGTCGTTGTCCCGGACGGTGATGTTGTTGCCCGAGACGTAGACGCCGTTGTCCGTCGCGCCCTTGGAGACGAAGCCCTCGACGACGATGTGGTCGCCGCGCGCGGTGATGCCGGGGACGACGGCGGTGCCCATGCCCGAGTAGGTGACCGGTGCGGTCGCGGACCCGCCGCCGCGCAGCTGCAGCCGCTCGCCCAGCGTTCCGCTGAAGCACACGGTGTCGCCCGGCTTGACGTCCGGGACGGCCGCGCCCTCGACGCGGACCGTGCAGGTCGGGTTCACCGGGCGGCGCCCGGTCTGCTGCGCCGCGGCGTCCGCCGACGTGCCCGCGGCGGACGGGCCCGGAGTGGTGGCCCCGCCGGGAGCGGCCGGACCCGGGGCGGCCCCGGGGGTGGCCGGCGGCGCCGCGCCGGTGTCCGGCGGGGCCGCGGCGGGTGCGCCGAGCGTGAAGTCCGTCGTCGCCGACACCGGGCCGGCCGTGGCCGTGGCCGTGGCCCGGCCGGTGCACGCCGGCACCGTCTCGAAGCGGGCCAGCAGCGTGTCCGTGGTCGCGACGACGGAGCTGCGCCCCGTGCACCCCCCCACCCGCACGGTGAACTCGACCGTGGACTGCCGCGGGAAGCCCGTGGCCTGCAGCGACACCGACGTCGGGCCCGCCTCCGACACCGCGACCCGCGGCCCGTCCGGCGCGGCGCCCGCCGCCGGGGCGCCCAGCAGCAGCAGGGCCGGCACCGTCGCGGCCGCGCCGAGCAGCCGCCGGACCCGCCGTCGACCGCGGTCAGTCAGGTACCGCATACCGCTCCTCGCCCCCCGCCCTCGCCCGCCAGGCTACGCAGCGGCCGGCGCGGCCGTCGCGCAACGCGAGCGAAGCCCCCGATCGGGCGACCCCCGGGACGGGCGACGAGCCGGCTCGCGTCGCCGCCTGCGCCCGTCTGGGACGCCAGCGGGGTGGCACCGCCGGCACTGGACACCGGCGACGTCACCCCGCCGGCACGGGACCGGGCCGTCCTCGCGCGCCGACGGCCGGGGCGCACAGGCAGCCCCGGCCGTGGCCGTCGGGAGGGGTTCAGGCGACGGGCGGTGGGGGCTCCGCGGCCCCCGTCATGATCGCCACCGCCTCGGCCATGGAGTGGCTCTGCGGCGTGATCACCGTCGCCCGCCGGCCGAGGCGCTGGATGTGGATCCGGTCGGCGACCTCGAACACGTGCGGCATGTTGTGGCTGATCAGGATCACCGGCAGCCCGCGGTCGCGGACGTCGCGGATCAGCTGCAGCACCCGGTTGCCCTCCTTGACCCCGAGCGCGGCCGTCGGCTCGTCGAGGATGACGACCTTGCTGCCGAAGGCGGCCGAGCGCGCCACCGCCACGCCCTGGCGCTGGCCGCCAGACAGGCTCTCCACCGCCTGGCCGATGTTCTGCAGCGTGGCGATGCCGAGCTCGCTCATGTGCCGCTTGGCCTCTTCGCGCATGTGCTTGCGGTCGAGCATGCGGAACACCGAGCCCAGCACGCCGGGCTTGCGCTCCTCGCGGCCGAGGAACAGGTTGTCGGCGATGTCGAGCCCCGGCGCGACGGCGAGGGTCTGGTACACGGTCTCGATGCCGGCCCGGCGGGCGTCCATCGGGGTGGCGAAGCGCACCTCCCGGCCCTCGAGCCGGATGGTGCCCTCGTCCGGGACGAGCGCCCCGGACAGCGCCTTGATCAGGCTGGACTTGCCCGCCCCGTTGTCGCCGATGACGCCGAGGATCTCCCCGGGGTAGAGCTCCAGGTCGCTGCCGGCGATGGCGGTGACCGGCCCGTACCGCTTGACCAGGCCCTGGGCCGACAGGATGGGCTCGCCGCGGTCCGCGTCCGGGCGGCGCGTCGACTCCTCGGTGGCGGTCATGCCTTCACCTTCCTGATCCACTGGTCGATGCCGACCGCCGCCAGCACCAGCAGGCCGATCGCGAAGCCCTGCCACGTCACGGCCACCCCGGCCAGCTGCAGGCCGTTGCGGAACACCCCGACGATCAGCGCGCCGACCAGGGTCCCGAGCACGATGCCGCGCCCGCCGAACAGGCTCGTGCCGCCGATCACCACGGCGGTGATGGAGTCGAGGTTGTACTCGGTGCCGACGTTCGGGCTGGCCGACGCCAGCCGGCCGATCAGCACCCACGAGCCGATCGCGTAGAGCAGCCCGGCCACGATGTAGACCGACAGCAGCACGCGGTCGGTCCGGATGCCGGCCAGCCGGGCGGCCTCCATGTCGTCACCGGTGGCGTAGACGTGCTTGCCCCAGGCCGTGCTGCCCAGCGCGTAGTAGAAGAACGCGAAGAGCAGCAGCATGATGATCGAGCCGTAGGTGATCCGGAACCCGCCGACGGCGAAGCTGTTGCCCGTCCACGTCATCAGGCCCGGCATGTCCGAACCGCGGACGGTCTCGCTGCGGCTCAGCACTGCGTTCAGCGAGAAGAAGATGCTCAACGTGCCCAGCGTCACGATGAACGGCGGCAGCTTGAGCCGGGTGACGAGCAGGCCGTTGAAGGCTCCCATCGCCAGCCCGCAGAGGAGGCCGATGACCAGCGCGGCGAAGCCCGAGAACCCGGCCTTCGTGGTCAGGTTGGCCATGATGATCGAGGTGAACACCGCGATCGCGCCGGCCGAGAGGTCGATGCCGGCGGTCAGGATCACCAGCGTCTGACCCAGCGCCAACACCGCGATCACGGTGACCTGCTGGAGCACCAGACCCAGGTTCGGCGCCGACAGGAACCGGCTGCTGATCAGCGAGAACGCGATGATCGACAGGATGAGCACCGCCAGCGGACCCAGGATCGGGCGCGCGTGCAGGACGTGCTGGACGCGGGAGAGCAGCGACTCGGAGTGGTCGCGGCCGAAGTCCGGGTCGGAGTCGGGCGGGCGGGTGGCCGTCGTGGCGCCGGCCGCCGAGCCGCCGGGCGCGGTCTGACCGGACGAGCCGGAGGATACGTCGCTTGCCATCGGGACCTCCCGGTCCGTCGGTGGAGAGGAGGGCGGCCGGGAGGGCCCGTGGAGCGGGCCCTCGGGGTCGTGCGGAGGCCGGTGTGA
>DASVUG010000118.1:0-5573 GCA_036387155.1 Pseudonocardia sp.
AACGACCTGGCGGCCGCCTCCACCTGGCCCGACGTCGTGGAGCGGGCCGCCGCCCGCGAGCTCGAGGTCGAGGTGGACCCGCTGAACGTCTACGTCCTCGCCGGGCTCGCGGCCGACCTCGCCGAGGGCCCGGCGGCGGTCGACCCGACCCAGCTCGAGCAGGCCGTGGAGCTGGTCCGCGACGTCGGCGAGTGGGCGGGCGACGACGAGCCCCGCGCCGCGCTGGCGGAGTCGCAGAGCCTGGGCTGGCTGGTGTCGTACGTGACCCGGCCGGACCCGACGCGGATGGCGCCGAGCCCGCCGTTCGACGCCGACGCCGCCACCTGGCGCGGCCTGGTCGACGACCTCACCGACCGGCTCGACCGGCACTGACCAGCTACGCCTGCAGCGCCGCGTACCCGGGCTTGATGACCTCGTCGATCACCGAGAGCCGGTAGTCGAAGTGGCAGAACGCCGACTTCATCGCGTTGATGGTGAACCAGCGCAGGTCGTCCCAGTCGTAGCCGAAGGTCTGCGCGAGGGTCAGCAGCTCGCTGCTCTGCGAGCAGCCCGACATGAGCCGGTTGTCGGTGTTGACCGTCACCCGGAAGCGCAGTCGGGCCAGCAGGCCGATCGGGTGCTCGGCGATCGACGGGGCCGCGCCGGTGTGCACGTTCGACGTCGGGCACATCTCCAACGGGATGCGGGTGTCGCGGACGTAGGCGGCGAGCCGACCCAACCGGGGCTCGCCGTGCTCGTCGAGGGTGATGTCGTCGACGATCCGCACGCCGTGGCCGAGCCGGTCCGCCCCGCACCACTGGATCGCCTCCCAGATCGACGGCAGCCCGAACGCCTCCCCGGCGTGGATCGTGACGTGGGCGTTCTGCTGGCGGACGTACTCGAAGGCGTCGAGGTGGCGCGTGGGCGGGAACCCCTTCTCGGCGCCGGCGATGTCGAACCCGACCACGCCGACGTCGCGGTAGCGCACGGCCAGCTCGGCGATCTCGCGGGAGCGGGCGGCGTGGCGCATGGCGGTGAGCAGGCAGCCGACCCGGATCCGCCGCCCCTGCTCCGCGGCCGTCGCGGTGCCCCGCCGGAAGCCCTCCAGCACGGCCTCGACGACGGCGGGCAGGTCCAGCCCGCCCTCGACGTGCAGCTCCGGGGCGAACCGGACCTCGGCGTACACGACGCCGTCCGCCGCCAGGTCCTCGGCGCACTCCGCCGCCACCCGGACCAGCGCGTCGCGGGTCTGCATCACCCCGACGGTGTGGCCGAAGGTCTCCAGGTAGCGCACCAGCGACCCGGAGTGCGCGGCGCCCAGGAACCACTTGGCCAGCTCGGCGGGGTCGCGCGACGGGAGGCCCGCGTAGCCGGTGGCGTCGGCCAGCTCGACCACCGTCGCGGGCCGCAGCCCGCCGTCGAGGTGGTCGTGCAGGAGCACCTTGGGTGCGTCCCGGACGCTCTCGAGGGTCAGGGGAACGGGCACGGGCCCAGCCTAGACGGGGGCGCGGCCGGGGTCGGCGGCACGGACCGGGCCTGCCCGGGCGGCGCAACGCGACGTGCCGGTCGGGAGGTGCGGGCGGGTCGCTATCTTCGCACCGCTGCCACCCCCCGGACAGGGAGCCCCCGAGCCTGATGACTGCTGACCCGGCCATGTCGTTCGACCGCATGCGCAGCATGCTCAACCGCGCGGCGGAGATCCGCGAGAGCGAGCAGCAGCAGGTCTTCGACTCCCTCGACGAGATCCACGCGCGGCTCGCGGCGCTGGACGCGCTGGGCACCGTGCGCAAGCGGCTGACGGACCTGCCGGACCGCACCGAGGTCGGCCTGCTGGCGGAGCGGCTCGACGGGACCGCCGAGTTCGTCAAGGGCCGGCTGCAGGCCCAGGACGCCGCGATCGCCGCGGTGCTGCGGGTCGTCGAGGCGCTGCCGGACAAGCTCGCGACGCCGTTCGCCCAGCTCGACGGCCGGCTCGACGGGATGGCCGGGCGGATGGAGGGCATCTCCGGGCGGATGGACGGGCTGGACGACCGGCTCGGCGGCCTGCACAAGCGGCTCGACGAGCTGGACCACCGCCTCGACCGGCACGAGATGCGCCTGGACGCGCTGCCGTCGTCGGTGGGCAACCCGATCCGGGAGCGGCTCGACGGGGTCGAGCGCGGGGTGCGCGAGCAGCTGGAAGCGACGGCGCGGTCCGTGGACGAGAACGCCGAGGGCGTGCGGAACCTGCTCGGCGACACGGGCATCGGGCTGCACCGCCGCCTGGAGGAGCTGGCCGGGCGCCCCGTCGTCGACCCGACCGAGCCGCTGGCGTCGATCACCGAGCGCCTGGAGGCCGTCGCCGCCCGCGTCGGGGCGCTCGACGAGGCCCTGTCCGGGCGCCTGGGCAGCCTCGACGGCGCGCTGAACGAGCGGCTGGGCGGCCTCGACGGCGCGCTGACCGAGCGCCTGGGCAGCCTCGACGGGTCGCTCGCCGAGCGCCTGGCGCGGCTGGAGGCGGCGGTCGCGGACCGGCCGGACGCCGAGTCGGTGACGGCACTGGTCGAGCGGGCGCACGCGGCCTCCGAGCAGCGCAACGCCGGCCAGCTCGACGAGGCCATGGCGACCTTCGCCGAGCTGATCCTCGGCCGCGGGGCCTCGATGCAGCAGACCGTGCCGGCGCCCCGTCCGATCCAGCGGCGCACCCCGCGGGCGAAGGTCAAGTCGGCCAACGGCGCGTCGGCGGACCGGACCGACCTCGTCGACGACGACCCGGACGCGTAGCGCGGGCTCCCACCTCCGGGACGGGCGTGCGGGGACGGGCTACGCGCCGCCGTCGCCGCGCAGGGACCGGACCATGCTCCGCAGGATCCGGAACGCGTCCGCCTGCTCGGTCGCGGTCAGGCCGGCCAGCATCCTGACCTCGACGGAGCGGACCGCCGCGGTCGCCTCCTCGAGACTGCGGCGGCCCCGCGGGGTGATCGTCGTGGGCAGGACCTTCCCGACGGCCGCCTCCGCGGGTCGGGTCACGTAGCCCTCGCGTTCCAGGGCCTGCAGCAGCACGTTCATCGACTGGCGGGTCACGAACGCGCTCCGGGCGAGCTCGGAGCTCGACAGGCCCGGTCGTTGCGCCAGCAGCTCCAGGCAGGAGTAGCGCGTCAGGTTCATCCCCAGCGGCCGCAGCACCTCCTCCATGGCCGCGCGGAGGGCGCTCTGCGCCTCCTTCAGCAGGTAGCCCATCGACGTCTCCAGGTCGACGCCGGCACCTTGACTCATGTCAGCATTCTGACATAGCCTGCGTCGTGTCAGAAGCCTGACACGAACAGGAGGAGCACCGTGCCCGTCACCGGCCCCGACTTCATCTCCCTCCAGGCGCGCGACCTCGCCGCGTCGCAGGCGTTCTACGAGCAGTACCTCGGCCTCGTCCGCTCAGCGGCCGGGCCGCCGCACGCCGTCGTCTTCGAGACGGAGCCGATCGCGTTCGCGCTCCGCGACGTCGTTCCCGGCACCGACCTCGACTCCGCCACCCGGCCCGGCGTCGGGGCCGCGATCTGGCTGCACGCCACCGAGGTCCAGGCCATCCACGACGCCCTCGCCGCCGACGGCCACACCGTCGTCGCGGCACCGGTCGACGGGCCCTTCGGCCGGACGTTCACCTTCGCCGACCCCGACGGCTACCACATCACGCTCCACGACCGGGCCTGAAGCGGGTTCAGGGGCGGAGGACGGCGCCGACCAGCGGGGGGCGCCCGGGCGCCGGGCCGTCCCCCACGACGACCCCGCCCTCCAGCGCGGCGCGGGCGCCGGCCACGGCCCCGGGGGTGTCGGTGTGCAGCTCCAGCAGGGGCTGGCCGGCGTCCACGGGGTCGCCGACGTCGACGAGCAGCCGGACGCCCGCGGCGGCCTGCACCGCGTCCTCCTTGCGGGCCCGGCCGGCGCCGAGCCGCCAGGCCGCCACGCCGACGGCCAGCGCGTCGCACCGCTGCAGCACCCCCGCGCGCTCGGCGCGCAGCTCCTCGACGTGCCGGGCCACCGGGAGCGGCGCCGCCGGGTCGCCGCCCTGCGCGGCGACCATGGCCTCCCACACCGGGAGCGCCGCGCCCGACGCGAGCAGCGCCGCCGGGTCGGCCTCGACACCCGCCAGCGCCAGCATCTCCTCGGCGAGCCGGACGGTCAGCGCGATCACGTCCGGCGGGCCACCGCCGCGCAGCACGTCGACCGCCTCGGCGACCTCCAGGGCGTTCCCGACCGCCCGGCCCAGCGGCACGGACATGTCCGTGAGCACCGCGGTGGTCGCCAGCCCGTGCGCGGTGCCGATGTCGACCATCGCGCCGGCCAGCTCCCGTGCCCGCTGCGCGGTCTTCATGAACGCGCCGGAGCCCACCTTGACGTCGAGCACCAGGCCGCCGGTCCCCTCGGCGATCTTCTTGCTCATGATCGACGCGGCGATGAGCGGGATCGACTCCACGGTGCCGGTGACGTCGCGCAGGGCGTAGAGCTTGCGGTCGGCCGGCGCGAGCGTGGGCGTCGTCGCGCAGACCACCGCGCCGACCGCCGCGAGCTGCGCCCCGATCTCGTCGACCGACAGCTCCGCGCGCCAGCCCGGGATCGCCTCCAGCTTGTCCAGCGTCCCGCCGGTGTGGCCCAGGCCGCGTCCGGACAGCTGCGGCACCGCCGCCCCGCAGGCGGCCACCAGCGGCGCGAGCGCCAGGGTGATCTTGTCGCCGACCCCGCCCGTGGAGTGCTTGTCGACCAGGGGACGCCCGACGTCCGGCAGCGCCAGCCGCTCCCCCGAGTCGATCATCGCGGCGGTCCAGCGGGCCGTCTCGGTGGCGTCCATGCCGTTGAGCAGGATCGCCATCGCGAGCGCGGCCATCTGCTCCTCGGCGACCTCGCCCCGGGTGTACGCGCCGACCACCCAGTCGACCTGCTCGTCGGTGAGCCGCCCCCCGTCGCGCTTGGTGGCGATGACGTCGACGGCGGAGATCACTGAGCTCATGTCGACGCGTTGCCCCCATCGGTGCGGCGCGACCGGGCGAACCGGCAGCGTCGACATGGGCTCACCGGGGGGCCGCCGTCGGCAGGTCGTCGGGCCCGAAGGCGTCGGGCAGGACCTCGCCCAGGGGTCGCGGGCCCCGCGGGGTGTCGATCAGGCACCCCGGCCCGCCGAACTCGTACAGCACCTGGCGGCAGCGCCCGCACGGCATGAGCAGCGCGCTCTCCCCCGACCGGCAGGCCAGCGCGACCAGCCGCCCGCCGCCGGTCAGCCGCAGCTGCCCGACCAGCGTGCACTCCGCGCACAGGCCCAGCCCGTACGAGGCGTTCTCGACGTTGCACCCGGACACGACCCGCCCGTCGTCGCACACCGCCGCGGCCCCGACCGCCAGCCCGGAGTACGGGCAGTACGCCGCGGCGGCCGCCCGCACGGCGGCCGCGCGCAGCCCGTCCCAGTCGACCACTAGTCGCCCTCGCCCCGCCGGTACTCCTCGCCCGCCGTCGCGGGCGGGCGCAACCGTTGCGACGCGGCCGCCAGCACCACGAGCGTCACCAGCTGCGGGGCGTACGCGGCGAACTCGCGCGGCACCTCGTCGATCGGCCAGTAGATCGCGTAGACG
>DASVUG010000119.1:0-2375 GCA_036387155.1 Pseudonocardia sp.
GCTGATGGAGGGCGTGCCCCTGCGGCTGACGCCGTGGGTGCTCGGGGTGCTGGTCGTGACCTTCCTGGTGCAGCTCGCCGGCCAGCGCCTCGGCGCGCCGGTGCTGGGCAGCTTCCTGGGCGCGGTGGCGGCGAGCACCGGTGCGTCGACCGCCGAGCTGGTGCACCGGCAGCTGCCCCGGCTCGTGGTCTTCCTGCCGTCGTTCTGGCTGCTGGTCCCCGGCAGCCTCGGGCTGATCGGGGCCAGCGAGGTGGCGATCATGTCGGGGGAGGCCTCGACCGTGGGCGTCGACGTCGTGGGCGTGGTCCTGGCCATCGCCACGGGCCTGCTGGTGGGTTCGGTGGTGTCCGGCGCGCTGCGCGCGCTCGGCGGCCGCCTGCTGCGCAGCGTCGGGCGACGGTCGGGATCCGGCGGACGGTGACGGTCCCGCGTGCTCGGCGGTGGGGGCCGCGGGTTCGCCTAACCTGGCCGGGTGGTCAACCCGCTGCTCGACGAGGCCGGTCGCGACGACGTCGAGGAGGCGTTGGCCTTCGCCGGCGCCCTGGTGACCCGCCTGGGGGAGAGCGCCGCGCTGCGCCAGGGGAGCGCGGTCGAGCAGTTCAAGCCCGCCGCGGCGCTGAGCGGGTCCGTGGTCACCGACGTCGACCTCGACCTCGAACGGGCCGTCGACGACGCCCTGCACCACCGCTTCCCGGCGGACGGGGTCCTGGGCGAGGAAGGCGCCGACCGCGCCCCGGCCGACCCGCGGAACGGCCGGACGTGGGTGGTGGACCCCATCGACGGCACCCTGAACTACGCCCGGCGCCTGGGTCCGTGGTCGGTCGTGGTGTCGGCGTGGCGCGGGTGGCAGGTCGAGTCGGTCGCGGTGTGGACGGGCGGAGCGCTCTACACCGCCGCGGCCGGCCGGGGCGCCACGCGGGACGGTCGCCCGCTCCGGCTCGCCGAGCAGGCCGAACCCGGCGGCATCGTGCACGCCCACGCCGCGCTGATGCCCGCGGTGGCGCAGGCGGGCTGGCTGGCCCGGACGGTGGAGAGCTCCGCCGCGGAGATCGTCGCGATCGCCGACGGGCGGGTGATGGGCACGGTGCGCCGCGGTGGGCACCGGCGCGACCTGCACGCCCCCGCGCTGCTGGTCGGGGAGGCCGGCGGCGTCGTCCTGCCCCTCGACGACGCCCCGCTCAGCGGGGCCAGCCCGGACCTGCTGGTCGCCCACCCGCACCTCGTCGAACCGCTGCTGGCCCTCGTCCCCGAGCGGCGGCCCTGAGCGCCGGGAGGAGGGTCAGGCCGCGGCGTCGCGGCGGGCGACCTCGGCGCGGACCAGCGGGATGACCTCGCGGCCGAACTCGCGGGCGTCGGCGAGGAGGTCGTAGCCGCGGGCGGACAGGATGCGCACGCCGAGGTCGTAGTAGTCGACCAGGGCGGCGGCGACGGTCTCCGGGGTGCCGACCAGGGCGGTGGAGTTGCCGGCGCCGCCGGTGGCCGCGGCGGTGACGGTCCACAGCGCCCGGTCGTGGCGCTCGCCCTGCTCCGCGACGGCCAGCAGCCGCTGCGAGCCCGCGTTCTCCGGGTCCTTCAACGGGTGGCGGCGGGTGGGCGAGGCGCCCCGCCGGGTGCGGTCGCCGATCGCCGCGACGGTGGCGTGCGCCTTCTCCCACGCCTCCTCCTCGGTGCGCCCGAGGATCGGCCGGAACGCCACCTGGAACACCGGCGCCGGACGGCCCGCCTCCGCGGCGAGCCGGGTGATCGTGGCGATCTGCTCGGCGGTGCCGGCGAGCGGCTCGCCCCACAGCGCGTAGATGTCGGCCTCCTGCGCGCCCACGCGGTAGGCGGCGGGGGAGGAGCCCCCGAAGGAGATCCGCGGCCGCGGGCGCTGCGCGGGCTCGACGTCGAGCACGAAGTCGTCGAAGGAGTAGTGCTCGCCGTGGAAGGCGAAGGGCTCGCGCTCGGTCCAGGCGCGCTTGAAGATCTGGATGGCCTCGCGGGTGCGGTCGTAGCGGCGGTCCTTGGGCAGCGTGTCGCCCTCGCGCTGCTGCTCGTGGTCGTTGCCGCCGGTGATGACGTGCAGGGTCAGGCGCCCGCCCGAGATCTGGTCGAGGGTGGCCACCGTCTTCGCCGTGAACGTCGGGTAGGCGACGTTGGGGCGGTGGGCGAGCAGCAGCTGCAGCCGCTCGGTGCGGCACGCGATGAGCGCCGCGGCCTGGGCCGGGTCGGCGCTGCCGGAGCCGTACGCCGTCAGGACGCGGTCCCACCCGCTGTCCTCGTGCGCCTTCGCCAGCGCCACCGTGTACTCCGGGTCGAAGGCGGGCCCGGAGCGGGCGCGCGTCTCCGTGCCGTCGTTGGTCGCACCGATTCCGAGGAACTCGACGGGCATGCCC
>DASVUG010000120.1:0-8403 GCA_036387155.1 Pseudonocardia sp.
CCGAGCTGAACAACGCCGTCGAGGAGGCCTGGCCGGCCACCCGTCCCGGCCGCGAGCGCACGGCGCCGGCCGTTCGCCGGCTCCGGGCCGAGGCGGCGCGCCGCATCCCGCTGCGGATCCGGCCCGGCGTCGCGCGCCCACCCGCGGCGGGGCCGGGGCTGGTCACCGGCGGGATCGTGCGGGGTGTGCTGGTCCGCGGCCGGGCGTGGCGCGCGCGGGCCCGGCGGGCGGCCGTCGTGGGCCGCCCGTCCCGGCCCTGACGGCGCCGCCCGCCGTCAGTCGCCGGGCGGCAGGGACTCGTAGATCTTCTTGCAGTCCGGGCACACGGGCGACCCCGGCTTGGGCGAGCGCGTGACCGGGAACGTCTCGCCGCACAGCGCGACGACGACGTTCCCCAGCACGGCGCTCTCCGCGATCTTGTTCTTGAGCACGTAGTGGAACATCTTCGGCGTGTCGTCGCCGGTGGTGTCGGTGCCCTCGGGGCGGGTCTCGGGCAGCACCTGGGTCGCCATGTCGTCCATGATGCCGCACGTGCCCGCTCCCGTCCGTGCCGCCGCCGCCCCCGAGCTCGTCGTGGCCCCCGAGGTGGCCGCCGCGCTGCGGGACGGCGCGCCCGTCGTCGCCCTGGAGAGCACCCTGCTCGCCCACGGCCTGCCCGCGCCGCGCAGCCGGGAGGTCGCCGCCGAGCTGGAGGAGGCCGTGCGGGCGCACGGCGCGGTGCCCGCGACCGTCGCCGTGCTCGGCGGGGCCGCCCGGGTGGGGCTGTCCGCGGCCGAGCGCGATCGGGTGTGCGCCGGCGGCCTGGCCAAGCTGTCGGTGCGCGACCTCGGGCCGGCGGTCGGCCTGGGTCGGGACGGGGCGACGACCGTGGCCGCCACCGCAGCGCTCGCCGCGGCCGCCGGGGTCGCGGTGTTCGCCACCGGCGGGCTCGGCGGGGTGCACCGGGGCGCGCGCGACACCTGGGACGTCTCGGCCGACCTGGCCGCGCTGGCCCGCACGCCCGTCCTGGTGGTGTGCTCGGGGGTCAAGTCGATCCTGGACGTGGCGGCGACGCTGGAGGTGCTGGAGACCGCGTCCGTGCCGGTGGTCGGGTACGGCACCGACGCCTTCCCGGGGTTCTACCGCCGCGACTCCGGGCTGCCGGTGCCCTGGCGGGTCGACCGGCCGGAGGAGGCGGCGGCGGTCTGGCGGGCCCACCGCGCGCTGGGCCGGGCGACGGACGGGACGGCGGGCGGGGGCGCGGGGCTCGTGCTCGCCCAGCCGGTGCCGGCGGCCGACGAGCTCGACGCGGCCCTGCACGACCGGCTGCTGGCCGAGGGCCTGGAGCGGCTCGGGGCCGACGGCGTCACGGGCAAGGACGTCACCCCCGCCCTCCTGGCGCACTTCCACGCCGCCAGCGGCGGCGCGAGCCTCGCGACGAACGTGGCGCTCGTGCGGGCGAACGCGGAGCTGGCCGCGCGGGTGGCGGTCGCCCTCGCGGCGCAGGGGTGACGAGGGCACCGCGGGTCGTCGTGGTCGGCGACCTGGCCGTCGACGTCGTCGTCGCCCCGGCGGGCCCGCTCCGGCCCGACGGCGACGGGCCGGCGAAGATCACGACCTCCGGCGGCGGGGCGGGGGCCAACACCGCGACGTGGCTGGCCGCAGCCGGCGTCGACGTCACGCTGGTGGCCCGCGTCGGGAACGACCCGGCGGGCCGGGCGGCGGTCGAGGCGCTCACCGCGGCCGGGGTGCGGGCGGCCGTCGCCGTCGACCCCGCGGCGCCGACGGCCACCGTCGTGGTGCTGCTGGAGCCGGCGGGACCCGCGGACCCGCCCCGAGGCGGAGCGGGGCATGGAGCGGGCGGCGGCGGGGACCGGCGCACGATGCTGTCCGACCGCGGCGCCGCCGCCCTGCTGGAACCGGCGGACCTGCCGCCGCTGCGGGGCGTCGACCACGTGCACGTGTCGGGCTACGTGCTGCGCGACGCCGGCTCGCGGGCGGCGGGGCACGCGGCCCTGCGGGCGGCGCGGGCGGCGGGCGCGACGACGTCGGTGGACCCGCAGGCGACGGGCGCGCTGGACCGCGCCCTGCTGGAGCAGGTGGGTCCGGTCGACCTGCTGCTGCCCGCCACCGCCGAGCTCGCGGCCCTCACCGGGAGCGCCGACCCGCGCTCGGCGGAGGCGCTGCTGGACCTGGCCGGCGCCGTCGCGGTCACCCGCGGGGCCGCGGGGGCGACGTGGGTGGGCCGGGACGGGACGTGGTCGAGTGCGTCACCACCCGTCGCGGTGGTGGACGCGACGGGCGCGGGGGACGCCTTCGACGCCGGCCTGCTGGCCGCGTGGCTGCGCGGCGCCGCACCGGCCGAGGCGCTGGCGGCCGGCTGCGCAGCCGGCGCGGCGGCGGTCAGCCGGCGCGGCGCGCGCCCCGGGGCTCGGGCGTGACGCCGTCCCGGAACGTCCCCTCGCGGTCCGCCGACCGGCGGTCGACGACCTCCCCGTCCACGACCAGGCCGTCGGCGAACCGGCCGTCCGCGACCCGGTCACCGGTCGGGGGCAGCGCCTCGACCACCGGGTGCGGGCGCGACTCGAGCGCGTTGCGGTCCGGCCGGTAGCGGTTGACCTCCTCGCGCTTCTTCGGCAGCCGGTCGTTCGCGATGAGCACGGCCATCCAGGGCAGCGGGATCGACAGCACGAGCAGGGTGACCGCGATCCAGGGGGTCTGGTAGAACACGGCCGCGAGGATCATGCACGGGATCCGCATGCCCATCATCAGCCCGTACCGGCGCTTGCGGGCCCGCAGCTCGTCCTCGTACGACTGCGCCGCGTCGGTGATGAGGACGGGGTCGGGCGCGCCGGCCGTGGGGCGGCGGTGGGGTGAACTCACGATGCTCCTCGCCGGTGCCTGCGCGGAGCCCGGGGATCTGGCGGGGCTCCGGGCGCAGGCACCTTCGTCATCCATGGTGCCACCGTGGCGGAGGCACCGCGCGCCGGCCGGGGCGGCCCCGGCTTGTTGCGCACACGTTGTTCAACGCACGGAGCGGGCCTTCGCTTCCGCCTTCGCCGCCTGCTTGGTGGCCCGGACGCGGGCCAGGGAGTCCGCGTCCACGACGTCCGCGACCGAACGGCTCGACCCGTCCTCCCCGTAGGGTCCCGCGGCCTCCCGCCAGCCCGGCGGGGTGACCCCGCGCTGCTTGCCCAGCAGAGCCACGAAGATCTGGGCCTTCTGCCGGCCGAAGCCGGGCAGCGCGGCGACCCGGCGCAGCAGGGTGGCGCCGTCGGGCGCGTCGGACCAGAGCGCGGCGGCGTCGCCCCCGTAGCGCTCGACGACGAGGGCGGCGAGCGCCTGCGTCCGCCCCGCCATCGCCCCCGGGTAGCGGTGCAGGGCGGGCGGGCCGGCGAACAGCGCGGCGAACGCCTCCGGGTCGTGCGCGGCGACGGCCGCCGGGTCCAGCCGCCCGTGGGCGGGGTCGACGCCGAGGCGCCGGGCGAGCCCCGCGGGGGCGGCGAACGCCCGCTCCATGGGGAACTGCTGGTCGAGCAGCATGCCGACGAGCAGCGCGAACGGGTCGCGGTCGAGCAGCGCGTCCGCCTCGGGTTCCTGCGCGATCCGCAGCACGGCGTCCTCCCCGGGAGAAGGACCGCAGGCTAGCCCATCCACCTGCGGGTCCTCACCCCGTCGCGGTGGCGGGGACGCGCGTCAGCGGAGGTCGCCGGACTCGGCGAAGAGCTCGTCCACCACGTCGGCCGCGGTGCGCCGCGCGGGCGAGGGCCGGGGCGGGTCGGGGGCGACGCGCGGCGGGGACGGCGCGGGTGGGGGCGGGGGCGTCGCGGTGCAGGCCCGACAGCGCGTCGAGGTAGGCCTCCTCGGCCGTCGCCCGGGCCTCGTGGGCGAGGGGCCCCTCCCCGGCGACGGGGGCGCGGCCCGGCCGCTGCGGCAGCGGGGAGAACAGGTCCACGACTCCTCCTGTCACCGATCGGGCACGACCCGGCCGTCCGGTCGGTGTCTCGCTCCGTGATGGACCAGTGTCGTCGCGTCACCCGGACGGCGCGCGGCGGGCACGCTGAGTGGCGGGACGGCTGCGCCAGGTGCCGATCCGGGCGGGCCGGCCGCCGCGGACCGCCGCTGGGCCCGCGCCGCCGGGCGGTCGTCCCCGAGCGGCCATCGGTCCGGACGACCCCCGGCGCGACCTGCGGTCGGTGGTGTCGGCGAGGATCCGCCCGTGCTGCCCGCGCTCTCCCCCGCCACCGCCGACGCGCTGCGCACCGCGCTGGACCGGGCCGGCTACCGGACCGACGGCGTGCGCGACCTGCTCGGTCCCGCCGCCCACGCCGCGCTCGGCCGCGGCGAGCCCGAACCCGCGTACCGGGCCAGCGCCGACGGCGGCCCGCTCGGGGTGCTGGTGCGGCTGCTGCTGTTGGGGGCCGTCGAGCCCGACGCCGCCGTGGCCGCCGCGCTCGCCCCGCTGGACCCCGCGGACGCCGCGGCGGCCGGGCTGCTGCGGCGGTCCGAGCTCCCGGGCGGCGGCGCGGGCTGGGCCGCGGCCCTGGACCTGCGGCCCCACGGCGACGACGAGGGGGGCGACTGGTGGGTGCTGTCCGACCTGGACGCCCGCCGCCAGGAGCGCGACCACGTCACCGGGGTCGGCGGCGCGTCGCTGACGCTGGCCTCGGCGACGGCCCGCACCCCGGTCGGCTCCGTCCTCGACCTGGGCACGGGCTGCGGCGTGCAGGCCCTGCACGCCTCCCGCCACGCCCGGGCAGTGACGGCGACCGACGTGGCCCCGCGGGCCCTGGCGATGGCCCGGGCCACCTTCGCGCTCAACGGCCTGCCCGTGGAGCTGCTCGAGGGGCCGTGGCTGGCGCCGGTGGCCGGCCGGCGGTTCGACCGGATCGTGTCCAACCCGCCCTTCGTGCCGGGCCCGGCGCGCGTCGACTACGTCTACCGCGACTCCGGGCAGGCGGGCGACGACGCCCTCGCCGCGCTGGTGGCGGCCCTGCCCGGGCACCTCGAACCCGGCGGCGTCGCCCAGCTGCTCGGGTCGTGGCTGCACGTGCGCGGCCAGGACTGGCCCGATCGGGTGCGCGCCTGGCTCCCCGACGGGGTCGACGCGTGGATCGTGCAGCGGGAGGTCACCGACCCGGCCCTGCACGTCGGCACCTGGCAGCGCGACGCCGGGCTGGACCTGGCCTCGCCCGCGGCCCGGGCGCAGGCCGGGGCGTGGCTGGACTGGCTGGCCGCGCAGCGGGTGGAGGCCGTCGGGTTCGGGTTCCTGACCCTGCGGAGGACGGACGGCGCGCCCGCCGTCGTCGTCGAGGACCTGCTCGACGAGGTCACCGACCCGCTGGGCCCCGAGGTCGCCGGCTGGCTGGACCGCGTGGACTGGCTGCGCGCGCACGCCGCGGACGCCGCGCTGCTGGACGCCCGGCTGCGGCTGGCCGACGGCGTGGTCCTCGAGCGCTACGCGACGGCCGGCGAGGACGGCTGGGTCGAGGTGGGCGCGGCGGTCGCGCGGGCCGAGGGCCCGCGGTGGCGCCACGAGGTCGACGCGGTCGGCGTCGCGCTGCTGGCGGGCAGCCGGGCCGCGGCACCGGACCACGTGCTGCCACTGGGTGAGCTGGTCGCCCTGCTGGCGATGGCGCACGACCGGCCGGTCGACGCACTGGCCGGGGCCGCGCTACCCGCGGTGCGGGAGCTGGTGCGCCACGGGCTGCTGGTGCCCGTCCCGTGACCGCGTGCGGGGGCCGGGCGTGAGGGCGGTGGTGGCGCGGGTCAGCCGGGCCGCGGTGCGCGTCGACGGGCCCGACGGGGACGGCACCGTGGTCGGCGAGATCGGCACCGGGCTGCTGGTGCTGCTGGGCGTCCACCGCGACGACGGCCCCGGGGCCGCTCCCGCGATGGCCCGCAAGCTGCACGAGCTGCGGGTGCTGCGCGAGGAGCGGTCGTGCGCGGAGACCGGCGCACCGCTGCTGGTCGTCAGCCAGTTCACCCTCCACGGCGACACGCGCCGGGGGCGGCGGCCGTCCTGGTCGGCCGCGGCGCCGCCGGAGCGGGCCCGCCCGCTGGTCGACGCCGTCGTCGCCGAGCTGCGCGGGCGCGGCGCGACGGTGGCGACGGGGGTGTTCGGCGCGGCGATGGCCGTCGAGTCGGTCAACGACGGCCCGTTCACGGTGCTCGTCGAGGTCTGACCGGCGACCGGCAGGAACTGCGGAGGAACGGGAACGGCCCCCGTCCCGCGCGGGAGGCGGGGCGGGGGCCGAAGCAGCCGTTCGGGCCGGGACGTCAGTTCTTGGCGACGTTCCGGGCGGCACGCGCGGTCGCGGCGGCCTTCTCACCCGCGACGCGGGCGGTCTCGGCGGCGTTGTCCACGACGGCCTCGGCACCGTTGGCCGTGTGCGCGGCGACCGACTGGGTCGCCCGCTGGGCCTGCTCGGTCACGGCCTCGGTGGCCTTGACGGTCGCGGTCGCCCACTGCTGGGCGATCTCGCGCTGGTTGGCCAGCACCTTCTCCGCGAAGTCGAAGTACTGCTCGACGACGCCGGTCAGGTTCGGCAGCTGGGCCTGGCCGGGGGTCAGGTGGCTGGCGAAGCTCTGCACGGTGTCGGTCCAGGTGCGGACGGCCGTGGTGACCGCCTCCTGGCTGCGGGTGGCGAGGTCGACGAACTGGTCGGTGGGCGCGCTCATCAGCCATGTCCTTTCTGTGGTCACGGGCCTGTCGATAACCAAACTATGCGCTGGCGTTAACTATGTCGAGCACGGACGGTGTGAGACCGCTCTCAACGGAGCGGGCCGCCGTCAGACGCTGTCGACGAAGCTGCGGTAGACGCCCAGCAGGGCGGCGCGCTGCTCGGGCGACAGGCGCGGGTCCGTCCGGATCGCCTCCTCCGTGCCCCCCGCCGCCGCCGCGTCGCGGGCGGCCGACGCCCAGCCGGCCTGCGCGAGCAGCTGCTCGGTGGACAGCTGCAGGGCCGCGGCGATCGAGTGCAGCACCTTCAGGGACGGCTGGTGCAGCCCCCGCTCGACCTGGCTCAGGTAGGCGTTGGACACGCTCGTCAGCGAGGCCATCTCGCGCAGCGAGAGGTTGGCCAGCTGGCGCTGCGCCCGGATGAACTCCCCGAGCGCGTTCATCGGCGCGGACCAGCCGGGCGCGGGCGGCGGGCGGGTGTCCGACCCACCGGTGGCGTCGGCCCCCTCGGGCCCGGGCCCGTCGGATCGCGCAGCGGTCATGGCCCCATCATCCCGACCGCCGCGGCGCCGCGCGTGCGGTACCGGCCGTTCACCCCCCGTCACGTGACCGATCCCACGGTTGCGCTCGGCAGGAGCGGGACACGCCGCCGGATCGGGCCGGTCGACGTCCGCCGCGGGCGGCCGTCGGGAGGGCCTGCCGAGAAGGTGCTTGAGAAGGTGCTGAGAGCCGGGTCTCGTCCGCCGGGCCGACCACCCGTCCGGGGAACGTTCGGCCGACGAAGGGCGTTGGAACCGATCGAGAGCCCCGGCGGGGTCGGTCACCGCCCGCCCGGGACCATGGGGAGGAACGCCAATGACCGTGCCGCAGACCGTTCGGGGTCAGCGCGCCGACACCACCACGGAGACGCCCGACGCCACCGTGCCCACCGAGGGTTTCGACACCGTCGAGCTGTCCGCCGAGGATCTCGACGCGCAGAGCCCGGCCGCAGACCTCGTCCGCGTGTACCTCAACGGTATCGGAAAGACGGCGCTGCTGACGGCGGCGCAGGAGGTCGATCTCGCCAAGCGCATCGAGGCGGGCGTGTTCGCCAAGCACGTGCTGGACAGCGCGCGCGCCGACGGCGTCGCGCTGGACGCCGGCCACGCCCGGGACCTGCGGGCCGTGGTCCGCGACGGCGAGCGGGCCCGCAACCACCTGCTCGAGGCGAACCTGCGCCTGGTCGTCTCGCTGGCCAAGCGCTACACCGGCCGCGGGATGCCGCTGCTCGACCTGATCCAGGAGGGCAACCTCGGCCTGATCCGCGCGGTGGAGAAGTTCGACTACACCAAGGGCTTCAAGTTCTCCACCTACGCCACGTGGTGGATCCGCCAGGCCATCACCCGCGGCATGGCCGACCAGGCCCGCACGATCCGGCTGCCCGTGCACCTGGTCGAGCAGGTGAACAAGCTCGCCCGGATCAAGCGCGACATGCACCAGCGCCTGGGCCGCGAGGCCACGCACGAGGAGCTCGCCACCGAGTCCGGCCTGCCCGCCGACAAGATCGCGGACCTGCTGGACCACGCGCGGGACCCGGTGAGCCTGGACATGCCCGTGGGCGCCGAGGAGGAGGCCCCGCTCGGGGACTTCATCGAGGACGGCGAGGCCGCCGACGCCGAGACCACCGTGATCAGCCACCTGCTGCACGACGACCTGCGCCGGGTGCTGGGCACGCTGGAGGAGCGCGAGCAGCACGTCATCCG
>DASVUG010000121.1:0-7460 GCA_036387155.1 Pseudonocardia sp.
CGCGCGCTGCGGGCTGACCCGGGCCGCCACGACGACGCCGGCCTCACGGACGGTGCGCAGCGCCGCGGTCAGCAGGTCCGGGTCGATCGGCGCCGCGTGCAGCTCCTGCAGCGTGCGCACCGCGGCGTCCGGGTCGTCGGACGCCGCCGCCTCGGCCACCCGCGCCAGCGCGCCCTCGGCGTCGCGGTGCCGCGCCCACAGGCCCTCGGCGTTGAGCACCGCGAGCCCGCCGAGCCGGCCGATCCGCACGGCGCTCGCCGGCGACACCACCGCGTCGGTCGGGTGGGTCATCAGCGGGATCTCGAAGCGGTAGGCGTCGAGCTGCCAGGAGGTCGACACCTCCTTGGAGCTGCGCGTCCGCCGCGACGGCACGATGTCGACCTGGGTCAGGTCGAAGCCCTGCCGGGCCGTCCGGCCCCTGCCGATCTCCACGAGGTCCCGCACGGGGGACCAGGGTAGGTGAGGGCCGCCGGGTGGGTGCCGGGTGGGACCGCCGCGCTCAGCGCCCGGCGTAGTTGGGCGCCTCGACCGTCATCGTCACGTCGTGGGGGTGGCTCTCCTTGAGGCCCGCGGCCGTCACGCGCACGAGCTGCGCGTCCTGCAGCCGCTCGATCGTCGCGGCGCCGGCGTAGCCCATGCCCGAGCGCAGCCCGCCGACGAGCTGGTGCACGACCTGGGCGAGGGGTCCGCGGAACGGGATGCGGCCCTCGACGCCCTCCGGGACGAGCTTGTCCTCGCTGAGCACGTCGTCCTGGGCGTAGCGGTCCGACGAGTAGGACTTGCCGCCGCGGCGCTGCATGGCGCCGAGCGAGCCCATGCCGCGGTAGGTCTTGTACTGCTTCCCGGCCACGAGGATCAGCTGGCCGGGGGACTCCGCCGTGCCGGCGAGCAGGCTGCCGAGCATCACCGTGCTGGCCCCGGCGGCGATCGCCTTGGAGATGTCGCCGGAGTACTGGATCCCGCCGTCGCCGATGACGGGCACGCCGGCCTCGCGGCAGGCCAGCGCGGCCTCGTAGATCGCCGTGATCTGCGGGGCGCCGACGCCCGCGACCACCCGGGTGGTGCAGATCGACCCGGGCCCGACGCCGACCTTCACCGCGTCCGCCCCGGCGTCGACCAGCGCCTGCGCCCCGGCGCGGGTGGCGACGTTGCCGCCGACGACGTCCACCGGGTCGCCCACCTCGGCGCGCAGCTTCGCCACCATCTCCAGCACGCGCCGGGAGTGCCCGTGCGCGGTGTCGACCATCAGCACGTCCACACCGGCCTCGACCAGCGTCATCGCCCGGGCGTAGGACTCCTCGCCGACGCCGACGGCCGCGGCGACCACGAGCCGCCCGTCGGGGTCCCGCGTCGCGAGCGGGTACTTCTCGGTCTTGTTGAAGTCCTTGATGGTGATCAGCCCGCGGAGGATGCCGGCGCCGTCGACGACCGGCAGCTTCTCCAGCTTGTTGCGCCGCAGCAGCCCCAGCGCGGCCTCGGCGGACACCCCGATCCGGGCGGTGATCAGCGGCGCCGGCGTCATCACCTCGGAGACGGGCCGGGAGTGGTCGGCCTCGAAGCGCATGTCGCGGTTGGTGATGATGCCGAGCAGCCGCCCGTCGCCGTCGGTGACGGGCAGGCCGGAGATCCGGAATCGGGAGCACAGGGCGTCCACGTCGGCCAGGGTGTCGTCCGGCGAGCAGGTGACCGGGTCGGTCACCATCCCGGCCTCGGAGCGCTTGACGACCTCCACCTGGGCGGCCTGCTCGTCGGGGGCGAGGTTGCGGTGCAGGACGCCCAGCCCGCCCGCGCGGGCCATCGCGATCGCCATCCGCGACTCGGTGACGGTGTCCATGGGCGACGACACGAGCGGCACCCGCAGCCGCACGCGGCGGCTGAGCTGCGTGGCGGTGTCGACCTCGCCGGGGACCACGTCCGACTCGGCGGGCAGCAGCAGCACGTCGTCGAAGGTGAGGCCGAGCAACGCGAACTTCGGCGGCAGCTCGGCGACGATCTCGCTGGTCATATCCGAAGAGCCCCTCGTCGGTCCGCAGCCACCGGCGGGCGGAGTGGGTGGTGGACGGGACCGCGCCGCGGCCCCGGCCCCATCGTATCGACGCGGTGGCGTCGCCCGCGGCCGCGCCGGGCCGCGACGCGGTCGCAGGGCGGTGGACCGGACCGGGGCGAGTACCCTCGGTCACGTGTCATCCGACGCCCTGCCGCCCGACCCGTTCGCCGGCGACCCCCACGACCCGGCGCTGTCGCTCGACGCCCCCGCGGACGCCGACGACGCGATGAGCGAGGCGGAGCGCGACGAGGTCGTCGCGGACCTGGCGGACCTCGCGGTCTACCAGGCCCTGCTGGAGGGGCGCGGCGTGCGGGGCATCGTCGTGGACTGCGCGGACTGCGGCGAGCAGCACTTCCACGCGTGGAGCCTGCTGCGCGCCAGCCTGCAGCAGCTGCTGGAGGAGGGGCACATGCGCCCGCACGAGCCCGCCTTCGACCCGGACCCGGCCGAGTACGTCAGCTGGGAGTACTGCCGCGGCTACGCCGACGCCGTGCTCTCCGACGGCTGAGCCGGCCGCACCACGCGGAAGGCCCCCCACCCGATCGGGTGGGGGGCCTTCGCGCATCCGGGGTGCGCGCGTCTCAGGTGGTGGTGGTGCCCGTGGCGGTACCCGACGTCTCCGCCGAGCCGGACGCGGTGGCGCCGCCCGTCACCGTCCCCGGGTCGTCGGGCGCCGGGTCCTTCGCACCCGACACCGGCGGCTCCGGTGCCGGGACGGGCTCCGGGGTCCCCTCGCCCTTCGCCGGGGGGGCCGGGTCCGGGGCGGGCGCCGGCGCGGGGGCCGGCGCCGGAGCGGGCGCCGGCAGCGGGGCCGGGGCGGGGGCCTGGGGCTCGCGGACGGGTGGCGGCGCGGGCTTGTCGGGCGCGGGCGTCCCGCCGGCCGCCGAGGACGGGGCGCTGGACGCCGGGGCCGGCTTGACCGGACCGGCGGACGACGGGCCCGCGCTCGCCGAGGCCGACGCGGGCGACGGCTCGGGCCGGGCGGTGAGGGGCGGCGGGGCCACCGCCGCCGCCGCGGCGGTGGGGCGGGCGGCCGGGTTGCTCGCGGGCGGGGTCGAGAGGTCGGCCGGCGTCCCGGGCGGGGTGTCGACCAGCTTGGCGGCCAGGAACTCCTGCTCCTGGACCAGCAGCGGCAGCCCCTCCTGGCCGCGCACGGCGGGGATCTCGGTGCGGATCGCCTCGAGCTCGCGGGCGGCGGTGGCGGTGTCGCCCTGCCGCAGCGCCGTGCGCACCTTCTGCAGGCGGCCCTCCACCGCGACCTTGGCCTCGACGGACTCGGCCCGCTGCGGGTTCACGACCTTCTGGACCGCCCACAGGGTGTCGCCGGGCATCGCGTCCTTCGAGCCGACGCCGACGCCGGTGAGGGTCGCGACGATGACCGCCGCCGCGGCGGCGAGCGGCGCGAGCTGGCGCAGCCGCCCGGCCCGGTGGTGGCGCGCGGACCGGTCGTGCTCGCGGACCCCGGCCAGCACGGCCGCCACCGCGGTGTCCAGGTCGACCAGCTCGGGGATCGGCTCGGCGTCGATCTCGTCGCGCCACGCCCGGAACAGGGCGACCAGCCGGTCGTCCCCCCCGCCGGGCAGGTCGCGCCCGCGGGCGGGGGCCCCGTGGGACGCGGACCGCACGCCGAGCGCGCCGACCAGCTCGTCGTCGGCCTGCACCGCCACGAGGTCGAGCGGGCCGTCGGCGTCGGCGTCCCGGCCGGCCGAGTGCACCGAGCCGAGGGCGCCGCCCAGGCGGGGGACGCCGTTCAGGGTGGGTCGGGGCCGGCCGTTCGGGACGGGGCGCCCGTTCGGGCGGTTCCCGCTCCCGTGGGGGCGCTCGTCACGCACGCAGATCACTTCCCTCGGGCATGCTCTTGCGCAACCGGGCCAGCGCCCGGTGCTGGGCGACGCGGACCGCGCCCGGGGTGGACCCGACGGCGTCGGCGGTCTCCTCGGCCGACAGGCCGACCACCACGCGGAGCACCAGGATCTCACGCTGCTTGTCGGGCAGCTGCTCCAGCAGCCGCCCCATCTCGCCGGACAGCTCGACGCGCAGCGCCCGCTGCTCGGGTCCGTCCGCCGACTCCGTCGCGTCGGGGAGCTCCGCGACGGGCTCGGAGCGGTTCCGGGCGTTGGCCCGGTGCGCGTCGATCACCTTGTGGGCCGCGATGCCGTAGACGAAGGCCAAGAAGGGCTTCCCCTGGACGCGGTACCCGGGCAGGGCCGTCAACACGGCCAGACACACCTCCTGCGCGACGTCGTCCGCGGATGCGGACGACCGGTCCGGCGCGCCGAGGCGGGCGCGGCAGTAGCGCACGACGAGCGGCCGGATGATGGTCAGCACACGTCCGACGGCTGCACGGTCGCCCGTCATGGCGGCGGCGACCAGGTCGTCCGGGACGTCTGTCGTGTCACTCATCGCAGGTCGTTGCATGCGCGTTACCAGGCATGGGTGGCGTCATCCGATCGTGAGACCGATCACGGACGGCGAGCCCCCTCTCCACCTGTCGGCTGACCGGTCAGCCCGGTCCGGGCGGAGCGACAGGTCTGGACGGGTGGCGCCCGTGTCGGTGCGCACCTACGGTAGCGGCCCCCCGATCGGGGTCCCGAGCTGGCCGGTGGTGCCGCCCGCGCCGCCGCAGCGGTCCACCGTTCGCGCAGGTGGGGCGACCGCACGACGAACGGTGCCTCGGCACGACGAACGGCGCCCCGGGCCGACGAGCGGCCCGGGGCGCCGGGGATCGTGGAGGACGCGGGTCAGGACACCAGCCCGCGCCGGAAGCCGTGGGCGACGGCCTGCGCGCGGTCGCGCACGCCGAGCTTGCGGAACAGCCGCCGCGCGTGGGTCTTGACCGTGTCCTCGGACAGGTAGAGCTCGCGCCCGATCTGGCCGTTGCTCTTGCCCTGGCTCATCCCCCGCAACACCTGCAGCTCCCGCTCGGTGAGCTGCACGCCGGGGTCGGCGGGCGTGCGCGGGGTCGGCACCGCGGTGCTCGCGAGGGTGTGCGCCAGCGCGGCGACGAGCTCGGGGCGCGAGGCGTCCCAGCGCAGGTACCCGCGGGCGCCGCCGGCGATGGCGGCCGCGATGCTGCCGGCGTCGTCCGGGGCCCCGAACACGATCACGTTCGCCTGGGGGTGCGCCGCGACGAGCCGCCGCGTCGCCTCCACACCCGTGGGCACCGCGCGCTGGGTGCCGACCAGGACGATGTCCACCGGCTGGCGGGAGAACCTCGCCAGCAGCTCGTCGCCGTGCGCGACGCAGTCGATCCGGTGCACGCCCGGGACCGCGGACATCACACGGGTCAGGCCCTCGCGGACGCTGCGACGATCGTCGCAGATGAGTACCGTCGTCACGACGATTCCTTCCTGCAGCTTCCTGCAGCCGGGTGATGTGTCACCCCCGCATCCGCGAGTGACCGCCTCACCTTGACACGATCAGGGTGATTTCTTGCCCTCGTTCGAAGAGCTGAGCGCCAATTGACGCCTGTCATGTGGGTGACAGCACTTCTAATGGAGTAGCCACACTACCTAACGACGCCGCGGGTGCGGGGGGTACTCCCCCATCCGATGAGTTGTGACGCGGGTACTGGTCCGGTCGAGGTCATCCGACGCGGTGACGCGCGGGCGGCACGTAGGCCCAGGTGGGGCGGCGACGCGCGGGCGCGTGCCGGGAGCGGCCGGACCGGCTCAGCGCAGCACCGCGGCGCCGATGCGCTCCTCCGCCTCGGCCAGCGAGCCCAGCCGCTCCACCCCGCGCGGCAGCGCGGCACCGTCCCAGCCCGGTCCGGCGACGTAGGTGCGGAAGCGCGGGCGGGTGACCGGGAGCGCGGCGACGACCGCGACGTCCGCGCTGGGGCGCAGCTGCGCCCACAGGACCACGGCGGCGGGGGCGGTGCGGCGCACGGCCGAGACGAGCGCCGACGCCGGCAGCGCCGGGCCGAGCGAGCGGACGGTGACCCCGCGCTCGGCCAGCACGGCGGCCAGCACGGCGAGCGGGACGGTGTGCAGCTCCGCCGGCATGCCGGCCAGCAGGACCGGCCGGGCCGAGGTGTTCGCGTCCGCCCGGTACGCCCGCGCACCGAACACGGCGAGCAGGCACTCGCTGAGCAGGTGCTCGACCTCGATCCCGCGACCGGACGCCGCCCACCGCTGGCCCACGGCCCCGAGCACGGGCCGGGCGACCTCCTCCCAGGTGGCGATCGTCCCGTCCGCGTTGATCGACTCCTCGAGCAGCCGGCGGGCGGCCATCGGGTCCATCGCCAGCACCGCCCGGGCGAGGCCGCGGGCGCGCGGTCCGGCCCCGGGCATCCGCAGCGTTCCGCCGCCGGCCCGGATCGGCCGTTCGTCGGGCTCGGGGTCCACCGGCGTCGGCCCGGTCGCGTCGTCGACGACGACGGGCACGGGTCCCACCTCGGGCCGGGCCGGGGCGGGCGGCGGCACCGCCGGGTGGTCCGCGTCCTCGGGCAGCGCGGAGCGCGCGTAGCGGGCGGCCTCGGCCGGGGCGGCCCCCTGCACGAGGGCGTGCTGCATCAGCTCGAGGCGGGCCATGTCGCGGGCGGAGTAGCGCCGGTGCCGGCCGCGGGCGTGATCGGTGGGACCGACGCCGTACCGGCGGTCCCACGTCCGGAGCGTCCCCGGCGCGATGCCGAGACGGCGGGCCGCGCCGGAGACCGTCAGCCGGGGCTCGTCCACGTTCTCCACCGAATCTTCTTCCGAGTCGCTTCGCGGCCCCATCCACGGTGGTCGACGCGTCGAATGACCATACGGCAGCAGATGTCGTCGCTGCACGTCCGGAGCGGCGTGCCGCGCGGCTGCCCCTCGGTGGCCGGGGTCCCGCACGTGGGGGTGGCGGGACCTCGGGCCGAGGATGTGGACCACGAAGGTGGCGGCCGCAACCGAGATCCTTACTTGAACAAGGTTTGTCTCGGTTCTACCGTGGACACCATAACGGCAGCAGTCGGAGCAGACGAGCGGCGAGGTGGGTCGGATGGCGGACATCAGGAGACTGCCGGTGCCGGTGACGGACATCTGGGACTGGCAGATGGAGGGCGCCTGCCGCGGGATGGACAGCGGGCTGTTCTTCCATCCCGAGGGCGAGCGGGGCCCGGCCCGGGCGAACCGGGAGGCGCGGGCGAAGCAGGTGTGCCGGAGCTGCCCGGTGCTCGAGCAGTGCCGGCGGCACGCGCTGGAGGTGCACGAACCCTACGGCGTGTGGGGCGGGCTGTCGGAGGCCGAGCGGGACGAGATCATCCGGGGTCGGACCCGGCGGTTGCGGGTCCCCGCGCCGCGGGTCCCCTCGATGAGCTGACGCCCGTGACCGGTGACCTCCGGGTCACCGTTCCGGGCAGAACGTCGCGGGCGGGCCGACCGGCTGGTCGACCCGCCCGTTGGTGTTCTCGCCCCGGGTCAGTGCCCGTGCCCGTGGCCGT
>DASVUG010000122.1:0-2872 GCA_036387155.1 Pseudonocardia sp.
CCGGCGATCGGCTACTGGGCGCAGCACGCGGCGTACCGGGACGCGCTGGCGCAGGGGAAGACCAGCTTCGGCACGGCGAAGAACGTGGACGCGATGGAGGCGGTCGTCCGCAACACCTTCATCCAGGGCACGCTCTCGATCGTCTTCGTCGTGCTGACCCTGGTCGTCATCGCCGCGGCCCTCGCCGCGGCGGTGCGGTCCCTGCGGGCGGGCGCGCCGGGCGGCCCCGCGGGGGCGGACGCGGGCGGGCACGAGGACCCGCCCGTCCCGTCGCGGATCTACGCCCCCTCCGGGTTCCTCCCGACGCCGGCGGAGAAGGAGCTGGCCGGGCGGTGGGCCGAGGCGGCCCCGGAGCGCGTCCGGACGGGAGGGCACTGATGGACCCGCTGGTCAACGCGCTGCGGGACGTGCGCTGGTGGGTGCGCGGCGTGCTGGGCGCCGACGCCTACGACCGCTACCTCGACCACCACCGGCGCTGCGCCGAGGAGGGCGGGGCCGCCGGGCACGGGCCCACCGGCCCGCCGATGACGGAACGGGAGTTCTGGCGGGCGCGCACGGACCACCAGGAGCGCAACCCGCAGGGCCGCTGCTGCTGAGCGCTGCGGAGCCCCGTGCCACTTCGCAGAGCCGGTGGTGACTCCGCAGGGGCCATGGCCCCTGCGAGGTGCACAGCGGCTCTGCGAAGTGCGGGCGTCAGGCGGGGAACCGGGGCGGGCGGCGCTCGACGAACGCGGCCACGCCCTCGCGGCCCTCGGCGCCCGCCGCGCTCTCGGCGATCGCCGCGGCCTCCGCGTCGAGCTGGGCGCCGAGGTCGCGGCTCCCGCTCTCGCGCAGCAGGCGCTTGGTCCGGGCCAGTGCGGCGGCGGGGCCGGCGGCCAGCCGCTCGGCCAGCGCGGTGGCCTCGGCGACGACGGCGTCGTCGGCGACCACGGTGGCCACCAGGCCCAGGTCGAGGGCCTCCTGCGCGGACAGGACCCGGTCGGTCAGCAGGATGTGCCGAGCCCGCGCCGCCCCCACCGCCCGCGGCAGCGTCCACGTCATCCCGCCGTCCGGGCTGAACCCGATGCCCGGGTAGCCCGGTCGCAGCCGCGTCGACGTCCCGGCGACGGCGACGTCCGCCGCGAGCACCACGCTCATGCCCGCCCCGGCCGCCCAGCCGTGCACCGCCGCGACGACCGGCACCGGCACCTCGTGCAGGGCCCGGACCAGCGCGTGCAGCTCGCCGGCGAGCGCGCGCACCGTGCCACCGACGTCGACCGCCGCCGCGAAGGCGCGCACGTCGCCGCCCGTGCAGAAGTTCGCGCCCTCCCCCACCACGAGCACCGCGCCGACCTCGGAGCCGAGATCGGTCAGCGCGGCCGTCACGTCGCGCACGGCGGCGAAGTCCAGGCTCGCCCCGCGGGCCGCGGTGGACAGCACGCACCGGAGCACCCGGCCCCTCCGCTCGGCGTAGGAGCGGGTGGCGCCGTCGACCGCCGGCCCGACCCCGCCTCCGGTCACAGGCCGAGGTCCTTGCCGATGATCTCCTTCATGATCTCGGTGGTACCGCCGTAGATCCGGGTGACGCGGGCGTCGGCGAAGGCGCGGGCGATCGGGTACTCGTTCATGTAGCCGTAGCCGCCGTGCAGCTGCACGCAGCGGTCGACCACCCGGCCCTGCAGCTCGGTCGTCCACCACTTGGCCTTGGCGGCGTCCACCGCGGTGAGCTCGCCGTCGTTGAGCGCGCGGACGCAGTCGTCGACGTAGTGCTGGGCGACGTCGACCTCCGTGGCGATCTCGGCGAGGGCGAACCGCGAGTGCTGGAAGGACCCGACCGGCTGCCCGAAGGCGCGGCGCTCCCGGACGTAGTCCAGCGTCAGCTCCAGCGCCGAGCGGGCCGAGGCGACGGCGGCGACCGCGATGGACAGGCGCTCCTGGGGCAGGTTCGCCACGAGCTGGCGGAACCCCTGGCCCTCCTCGGGGCCCAGCAGGTTCTCCCGCGGGACGCGCACGCCGGTGAAGAACAGCTCGGCGGTGTCCTGGGCGTGCTGGCCGAGCTTGTCCAGGTTGCGCCCGCGGGTGAAGCCGTCGAGGCCGCGCTCCAGCACGAGCAGCGACATGCCCCGGTGCCGCTGCGCCGGGTCCGTCTTCACCGCGGTGATCACCAGGTCGGCGTTGATGCCGTTGGTGATGAAGGTCTTGGCGCCGTTGACGACGTAGTGGTCCCCGTCGCGGACGGCCGAGGTGGTCATCGACGCCAGGTCCGAGCCGATCCCCGGCTCGGTCATGGCGATCGCGGTGATCAGCTCGCCGGACACGATGCCCGGCAGCCACCGCCGCTGCTGCTCGGGCGTGCAGTAGGCCAGGAAGTAGGGCAGGCAGATGTCGTTGTGCAGGCTGATGCCCAGCCCCGCCCCCGCGTCCGGCGTGCGCAGCATCTCCTCGGCGAGCACGGCGTTGAAGCGGAAGTCGCGCACCCCGCCCCCGCCGAACTCCTCGGGGACGTCGATCCCGAGCAGCCCCTGGCGCCCGGCCGCGGTGAACAGCTCCCGCGGCGTGGCGCCCGCCGCGCTCCACGCGTCGACGTGCGGGGCGATCTCCTTGTCCACGAAGGTGCGCGCGACGGCGCGGAAGTCCTCGTGGTCGTCGTCGTACAGCGTCCGCCGCATCGCCTGCGCTCCTCGCCGGTCATCCGGGCGCCCGTCGGATCCACCCCGCGCCGCGCACACCAGCGTAGTCGCCGGGGGCCGGTCCACGACCCCGATCCAACCCCGATCCAGAGGTGCCGGAGGACGATGTCACGGCGGACAGCCCGAGCGGACACCCCAGTGCGCGCAGGTCAGCCTGCCGCGCGCGCAGCGGTGCTGCCGCGCGCGTCACGGTGCGCGCGGCA
>DASVUG010000123.1:0-18307 GCA_036387155.1 Pseudonocardia sp.
GTCGAACAGCTCCAGGTGCCGGTACTCGCCCTTGGACCGCCGCGTCATGACCTGGTAGGTCGCGATGGTGACCGGGCGGATCTCCTTGCGCTCGCCGGAGTACTCGCCGATCTCGTCCTCGGTCAGGGACGTGCGCGCGACCAGCTCGCGCTTCCACTGCCGACCGGCGACGGTGTTGGTCACCAGGATCAGCGTGGTGGCCCCGGCCTTGGCCATCGCGGCGGCGCCCACCAGCGTCTTGCCGGCCCCGCAGGGCAGCACCACCACGCCCGAGCCGCCGTCGAAGAACCCGTCGACGGCCTGGCGCTGGTACTCGCGCAGCGTCCAGCCGTCCTCGCGCAGCGCGATGGGGTGGGCCTCGCCGTCGACGTAGCCGGCGAGGTCCTCGGCCGGCCAGCCGATCTTGAGCAGCGCCTGCTTGAGGTGGCCGCGCTCGGAGGCGTGCACGACGACGGTGTCGTCGTCGATCCGCTCGCCGAGCATGGGGGCGATCCGCTTGTGCCGCAGGACCTCCTCCAGCACCGCGCGGTCGAGCGAGACCAGCAGGAGCCCGTGCACCGGGGACTTCGTGAGCTGCAGCCGCCCGTAGCGGCCCATCGTGTCGACGACGTCGACCAGCAGCGGCTGGGGCACCGCGTAGCGGGAGTGCCGGACCAGCGCGTCGACGACCTGCTCGGCGTCGTGCCCGGCGGCCCGGGCGTTCCACAGCGCCAGCGGGGTGACGCGGTAGGTGTGCACGTGCTCGGGCGCGCGCTCCAGCTCGGCGAACGGCGCGATCGCCGAACGGGCCGCCGGAGCGGCCGGGTGGTCGACCTCGAGCAGGAGCGTCTTGTCGGACTGGACGATCAGGGGCCCGTCGGGCACGGCTGTTCTCTCTCCTCGTGGCGGGACGGGGGCTCGTGGCGAGGCCCCTCCACTGGTCGCGCGCGTGTTCCCGGGTGTCGCCCCCCGACGGCCGGTGCGGGGGCACTCGCTCGAACGGGTTACACTCCGGCGCGAAACGCACGTCTGCCACATCGATCATACCCGGGCTCCCCCGGCCAACGCCCTCCCCGAGCGGGCGTGTCGAGCCCCGAGGTGGTCCCGCGTCGGGTCGGCCGGCCGACCGACCCGTTCCGACGAGAGGGTCCGACGGTCTCCCGATGCTCCCCCCGCCACCGCAGCCCGCCGCCCTTCAGCTCCCGACGCCCGTCGCCCCGGTCATCCAGCGCGGGCAGACGGCACCTCGGCTCGCACCGTTCGCGAATCGTCGGAGCCCCGTGCCACAGTGCACATCGATCCGGGCGACACCGCCCTGGGCATCACCGTCGTCGGCATCCGCCGTGTCCGATTCGCTCTGGGGGACGTGGGCGTGACCAGCACCGAGACCAGAGGCTCCTGGTCGAACCGACTCAGTCCGCGCAACTGGTCGCTGGCGTGGAAGCTGGTGGCCGTCGGGCTCATCCCCGCGCTCCTCGCGGTCGTCCTCGGCGTGCTGCGCGTCGCCGACCAGGCCCAGGCCGCGTCCGAGCTGGGCACGGCGAACCGGCTGCTGGACGTCCGGGGGCAGGTCGCGGACACCGCCGTCGCGCTGCGCGCCGAGCGCGACCGCGCCACGCTGTTCCTGGCCGAGCGCCGCGTCGGCGACGCGGGCCCGCTGCGCGACGCCACGGCCCGCACCGACGCCGCGGTCGAGAAGATCCGCACGGCGGTCGGCGACGTGGACCTGACGGCCCCGACGCGGGCCGCGCGCGAGCGGGCGGAGGGCGGCCTGGCCCAGCTCCCGGTGCTGCGCGCCGGCGTGACGGGCGCAGCTCTGCTGCTGCCCAACCAGGTCCTGCAGCGGTACACCACGATCATCGACCGGATCGACGGGTTCGACCGGGCGCTCCTGCGCCAGATGCGCACCCCGAGCGTCGCCGGGCTGACGGACGCGCTCACGGCCGTCACCGCCGCGCAGGAGGCGCTCGCGGTGCAGCACACGGTGCTGGGGGTGTCGCTGCGCAACAGGGTGGTCAGCCCGGACGACAAGGCGACCGTCGGCGTCACCGACGGCGCCTACGTCTCGGCGTTCGGGGACTACCAGCTGGCGCTGCCCGACACCGTGGCGCCGACGAACTTCGTCACCTCGGAGAGCAACGCGCAGCGCGACGGGGCCAAGTCGGCGATCGTGCTGGCCCCGACGCTGGACCCGAGCCCGGTCTCGCCCGCCGCGTGGGACGACGCCGTGGCGCGCGCCGGTGCGGACGTCGACAAGGCCGGCACGGACGTGATCGGGGCGCTGACGGCGGCCGGCAAGGCGGCGGAGGCCCGCTCGAGCAACCTCGCCGGGGTCAACTCGGTCCTGCTGATGCTCGGCCTGCTGCTCGCCGCCACCATCATCGTGCTCGTGGCGCGCAGCCTGACGCGCTCGCTGCGGGTGCTGCGCTCCTCCGCCCTCGACGTCGCCCAGCGGCGCCTGCCGCAGGCCGTCGAGAGCATGCGGGCGGGCAACGTGCCGGACGTGAACGTGGAGCCGGTGCCGCTGGGCAACCGCGACGAGGTCGGCCAGGTGGCCCGCGCGTTCGACGCGGTGCACGGGCAGGCCCTGCGGCTGGCCGCCGACCAGGCGGCCCTGCAGAACAACGTCAGCAGCATGTTCGTCAACCTCTCCCGCCGCAGCCAGGGCCTCGTCGAGCGCCAGCTGCAGCTGATCGAGAACCTGGAGAGCAACGAGCAGGACCCGGACCAGCTGTCGAACCTGTTCCAGCTCGACCACCTCGCCACCCGCATGCGGCGCAACAGCGAGAACCTGCTGGTCCTCGCGGGCACGGACTTCGCCAAGCGGAACGTGGCCCCCGTCCCGCTGGTGGACGTGCTGCGCGCCGCGGTCTCGGAGATCGAGCACTACCAGCGGATCCTGGTGCAGGCCCCCCCGCCGGCGACCATCGTGGGCCGGGCGACCAGCGACGTCGTGCACCTGCTGGCCGAGCTGCTCGACAACGCGACGAACTTCTCGCCGCCGGACTCCCAGGTCGTCATGAGCAGCATGCGCACCGCGGACGGGTCGATCCTGGTCGAGATCGCCGACCGCGGCGTGGGCATGCTGGACCAGGAGCTCGCCGACGCGAACCGCCGGCTGGGCACGCCCACCACCGTCGACGTCTCGGCGTCGCGGCGGATGGGCCTGTTCGTGGTGGGCCGGCTCGCCGCCCGCCACGGCATCACCGTGCACCTCGGCGGGGAGCGCCTGGGCGGCGGCGACGGCGGTCTGACGGCCTCGGTGACGCTGCCCGCGCACCTGGTCGTGTCGGCCGGGGGCGACGACGTGCGCCCGCAGCGCGAGCCGGTGGGCGCCCAGAACCTGGTGAACGGGGTGCCGCCGCAGCGGCCCGCGCTGGGCGGCGGCCCGGTCCCGGCCGCGCCTGGTCAGGGCGGCCGGCCCCCACTGCGGCCCAGCCCGGCCGTGGCGCTGGGTGGTGGCCCGACGAACGGGCAGGGGGTGCAACTGCCGGCCGGGAGGAACGGGCTGCCGACGCGCACGCCGGGCTCCGCGCTGCGCCGCAACCCGCTCGGTGGCAGCTCCGCCGCGCCGGTGGAACCGCCCGCCACCGAGCGGCCCGGCACCGGCTCCACCCGCCGCGACGTGTCCGACCTGCGCCCGGACGGGCAGCCGGGGTTCGGCCCGGCCCCCCGTGACCGGGGCCGTGACGGCGCCGACCGCGACGGCTTCGCGCCCGAAAGCCTCACCCACGGCGGCACCGCTCCCGAGGGCGCCGACCGCGACGCCTTCGACCGCGACGCCTTCGACCGCGACGCCTTCGGCCAGGACGCCTTCGCGCACAACGCCTTCGGCCAGGACGCCTTCGACCGCGACGGCTTCGCGCAGGACGGCTTCGCGCGCGACGGCTCCGCCCACGACGGCGCCGACCGGGCCGGGTCCGACGACGTCGCCCGCCCCGCGGCGGAGGACGAGCAGGCCGGCCGGGACGAGCACGACGACGTCGCGGAGCAGGACGCCCCGGTCCGCGACGCCGACGACGAGCACGCCCCGGCCCCGCGGGCCGACGAGCCGCCGACCACCGGCTTCACCCCCGACGGCCGGGCGCAGGGCGACGGCGCGGGCACCGCGGACGACGAGGTCGAAGAGGCGCGCGGCGCGGGCCCGGGGGACACCGGCGGCCCGGTCCCGGGCGGCGACGGCGCGGAGGCGTCCGACGGGGACGCGCGGGCCGACGACTCCGGCCCGCTGCGCCTGCCCGGGCGGAACGTGCCGCCGCGGCCCCGGCCGTTCCCCGCCCCCGGCCCGAACGGCACCCAGCACGACGTCCGGGTGCCCGCCACCCCGTACGCCACCGGCCCGAACGGCCTGGTGGCGAACGGGGCCGGGCCCAACGGCGCGGGGTCCAACGGCGCCGGGGCGAACGGCGTCGCGGCGAACGGCGCCGGGCCGGGCAGCGCCGGCGACGGCGACGGCGCCGCCGCGGGCGTGCCGGACGTCCACTCGCCCCCCACGACGCCGCTGCCCACGGTGCCCGCCGGGCCCGCGGTGGGGCCGGACGACCCGGCGGAGGTCCTGTTCTCCGCCAGCGTCCCGGCGATCGCCGAGCCGGAGGGTCTGCCCCGGTCGCGGCGCCCGCTGGGCGAGATCCGGCGCGGCGGCCCGGCGGACGTCACCGAGACGACGCCGATCTTCGAGGAGATCGCGTCGGCGTGGTTCGCGTCCCAGCGGCCGGTGCCGGTCGACGGGGAGCAGGGCAGCGGCCGGCCGGCGCCCGGTCCGGGTCGCGCCCCCGCGCCGCCCTCGGCGCCGCGGCCGCTGTCCGGCGCCCGGCGCGAGCCGCTCCCGGCGCCGGTGCGCACCGCTGCGCCCGCGGTGGAGGAGTCGGCCTTCGCCAGCGTCGCGGACGAGGGCTGGCGGGCCGCCAGCGGTGCCGCGGCCGAGCGGCCGGACGAGCTGACGGCCGCCGGCCTGCCGAAGCGACGCCCGCGTGCCCGGCTCGTTCCGGGCAGTGCAGGATCTGCGGTGTTGGCCGCGCCGGCGACCTCGTCGACGCGCAGCGCCGAGAACATCCGTGGTCGGCTCGCCAGCTACCAGCAGGGCGTTCGGCAGGGCCGGGAGGTCCGGCTGCACCGCGACCCGACGGGGACCGGCCCCCAGCCGGTGTCCGGCCGGGACGACCCCACCGCCCCGGCGGAGGGCGAGCACGACGAGAACATCCGATGACCGATCCTCACGGGTTCGGTCCGTATCGCACCGGCGGGTTCGAACCCACCGGGCAGCAAGGAGGGGGCGTGACGGCACCGCAGACCCAGCCGAGCCGTTTCGGCTGGCTGGTCTCGAACTTCGCCGAGCGCGTACCGGGGGTGGCCCACGCCATCGTCGTCTCGGCGGACGGGCTGCTGCTGACGAGCTCGGACCGGCTCCCGAGGGATCGGGCCGACCAGCTCGCCGCCGTCGCATCCGGCCTGGTCAGCCTCACCCAGGGGGCGGCCCGCTGCTTCGACGCGGGCGGGGTGATCCAGACGGTCGTCGAGATGGACCGGGGCATCGTGCTCCTCATGTCCATCAGCGACGGCTCCTGCCTGGCCGTGCTGGCGTCGCCGAGCTGCGACATCGGCCTGATCGGCTACGAGATGACGCTTCTGGTCGACCGCGTGGGCCAGCTGCTCACCCCCGAACTGCGGTCGGAGCTGCAGGGATCCTTCGGTCCCTGAGATCGTGACGGCCGAGCGGCGCGGCACGTGTCGACCGCGCCGGTCGACCGGGTCGGTACGGCCGAGGAGAACAACGGGTCGACATGAGTGCACCGACCAGCATCGAGGCAGGTGAGGCCAGATGACCACGGGTCCCGACGGGGAACGTCGACAGGAACCGACGTTCGCCGACGTGATGAACGGGTTCGGTCTGGACTCGGGTCGGCCGACGCGACGCCGCCTGTTCGGTCGCCGCCGCGGTGCCACGTCCGAGCCCGAGCTCCGCGACCTGCCCCGGCCCACCCCGCCGGCGGCTGCGGCCGACGCCTACCGCGACCCCGCGCCGGCCGAGCCGGCCGAGGAGGCGTTCGAGGTCAGCTCGGCGGCGGCGGTGCGTCCGTACACCTGGACGCGGGGGCGCACGAAGTCCGGGACGGACCTGGCGATCGAGACGTTGGTGTCCACGAGCGCCCGGGGCCGGGCCCAGGTCGCCGTGCTGCAGGTGGAACACCGGGCCGTGGCCGAGCTGTGCGAGCAGACCCGCTCCGTGGCCGAGATCGCCGCGCTCCTGTCGGTACCGCTCGGCGTCGCCCGCGTCCTGCTGGGCGACATGGCCGGGCTCGGCTTGGTGACCGTGCACCAGACCGCGAACAGTGCCGGCAGCGCGCCGGACCTCGCACTGATGGAAAGGGTGTTGAGTGGACTCCGTCGGCTCTAGTTACCTGCCTGCCGGGGGGCGTGCGGAGCCGCCCGGCTTCCGCCGGGCCGCCGGACCGCAGCGGATCGCCACGGCGGCGACGATCTCGGCGAAGATCGTGGTGGCCGGCGGCTTCGGCGTCGGCAAGACGACGTTCGTCGGATCGGTCTCGGAGATCATGCCGCTCACGACCGAGGCGGTGATGACGGAGGCCAGCACGGGGCACGACGACCTGTCGGCCACCCCGAACAAGGTCACCACCACCGTCGCCATGGACTTCGGCCGCGTCTCGCTGGACTCCGAGCTGATCCTCTACCTGTTCGGCACGCCCGGGCAGCACCGGTTCTGGTTCATGTGGGACGACCTGGTGCGCGGCGCGATCGGCGCGGTGGTCCTGGTCGACACGCGCCGGCTGGCGGACTCCTTCGCCGCCGTCGACTTCTTCGAGGACCGCGGCCTGCCCTACGTGGTGGGGATCAACTGCTTCGACGGCCGGCTGATGCACCGCCCCGAGGACGTCCGCGAGGCGATGTCGATCGACCCGGCGATCCCGATGGTCAGCTGCGACGCCCGGGACCGCGAGTCGGTCAAGCAGACGCTCATCGCGCTCGTCGAGCACGCCATGCGCTACCGGATGGCCGCCGGCGCCGTCTGACCCCGCGGCCCGGCTACGCCGGGCCCTGCCCCGGCTGGTCCTCGACGAGCGCGATCGAGGTGATGCGGTGCAGCGGGACGCGGCGCAGGTCGCCGTCGACGCTGTCGCGGCCCTCGACCACCCCGCCGCCGACGCTCGTCGGTGCCAGCACCTGCTCCCCCGCCACCCCGTGGCCGTCGACGAAACCGATCCAGACGCTGCGCCGCTCGGCGGCCGCGGTGCGCAGGGTGTCCAGGGTGGCGCCGCCGGACCGGGTGCTCGCCGGGCGCCGCACGCCCGTGAGCGCGTCTCCGGCCCGCATCCGGGCGACGAGCCCCTGCAGCGCCGCCGCGTCGGGCTCGGCGGTCCGCACGCTGCGGGGGCGCCGGCGGGGCGCGGTGCGCCGGCCGCGGTCGGACAGGTCCAGCACGGCGCCGCCCGGATCCTCGGCGGCCGGGGTGAAGCCGGCGTCGCGGAGCCCGTCCATCAGCTCCGTGAGCGGCAGCGGCGACACCGCGACCGTCGGGGCGATGCGGCGCAGCTCGAGCGCGGCGGTGTCCGGCGCCGCGAGCACCTCGGCGATCAGCACCTCGTCGTCGGAGCGCAGGAACGACAGCGCCGCCCCGCCGCGCAGCCGCCCGTGGCGGCGGGCGACGTCGTCGACCAGGTAGGTCAGGCCCTGCGGCACGGGCGTCGCCGACCGCGCCGCGAACAGCTCGTGCAGCTCGGCGGCGGTGCGCCCGGCGTCGAGCGCCCGCCGCACCGTCGCCTCGGTGAACCGGTACACCGTGGCGCCGCCCGCCGACTCGACCTCGCCGACGAGGTCCAGCTCGCGCTCCAGCTCGGGCTCGAGGGGGCCGGGCGCCACGGCCGTGAGGTCGGCCTGCAACAGGATGTGGTCGACGGGCGCGGGCAGCGTCGCGCGGAGCGCGGCACCGGCCCGGCCCGGGTCGTCGAGCAGGACGCGCCCGGGGGTGGACAGGGCGTCCAGCGCGACGATCCCGAGCACCGTCGCCTCGGCCAGCGTCCAGGTGACGACGTCGTCGCGCAGCCGCCCCCCGTGCCGGGGCGCCCGCCAGGCCAGCAGGGCGATCAAGGCGTCCGGGCTGCCGACGGCCGTACCGGACGGCAGCTCCGCGAGCCCGTCGAGCACGCGCTGGCGGTCCCGCGCGGCGGTGGGGCGCCGCGGGCCGTCGGACAGCGCGGAGATCGGCCGCCCCGCGTCGTCGCGGGCACCGACCAGGCCGGGCAACCGGGGCAGCTCGAGCCAGGCGCGGGCCAGCGCGGCCCAGCGGTGCTCGGGCCCGCCGGCCGCCCACACGTCCGCCGACGTCGTCGGCACCCACTCCGGGGCCACCCCGTCGGTCTCGGCCACCAGCTCGGCCGCGGCCGCGACCTCGACCAGCAGCGCCGCGGTGGTCTCGTCGGCGTCGACCTCGCGGGCGAGCCGGCGCAGGTCCCGCACGCCGAGCCCGCCGGACCGCAGCACCGGCGGCGGGTTGGCCCCCCACGAGGCGACCAGCTGCTCGACCTGCCGCAGCGCCCGCAGCGCCGCGCCCGCGGCCGTCCCGTCGACGCGCTCGGTGCCGCGGTCGACCGTCTCGAGGTCCGGCGGGCGCACGGCGAGGGCGCCGAGCGGCCGGTCGCCGCGCAGCGCGAGACCGACCTGGCGGGGCAGTTCGACGGTCTCCGGGTCCACCCGGACCAGCAACCCGCGCTGCAGCAGCCGGGCGACGGGGCTCGCCGGGTCCGCACCGGCCCGGCTGCGGCCCACCGGCGGTCCGGCGGCCAGCGCGTCGAGCACGCGGCGCTCGTCCGGGTCGACGTCGGCGAGCAGCCGCGGCAGCTCCGTCGACGCCGCGACGCCCGCCGCGGGCCGGCCCAGGCCGGCGGGGAAGCGCGAGACGACGTCGCGGGCCGCCGGGACCAGCGCGAGCCCGGTCGGCGCCGCCCCGTCGGCCGACGCGTCCCGGAGCGTGGAGTCCCAGACCAGCACCCGGGCCCGCAGCGCCGCCAGGGCGGCGTCGAACGCCTCGGCGGGCACGTCCGGGCCCAGCAGGCGGCGCACCTCGCCGGCGGGGACGGGCGCGGCGTCCGCGTCGGCGACCACCAGCGCCTCGACGACGGCGAGGGCGACGGTGTCGAGGGTGTCGCAGGCCCGGTGCACCGACGCCCGGACGCCGGCCCGCGTCGCGAGCACGGTGAGGTCGGCCGGGGGCGGCACGGCGAGGTCCGGCCGCAGCCGCAGCAGCTCGGCCAGGGTGTCGTCGTCCAGGGCGCGCAGCCGGTCGACCAGCGGGGTGGGCATCGGGTCCACGGTAGCCGCGCCGACGGGCCCCGGCGCACGCGCTCGCCGGGCGTGCGGCGGCCGCATGGCGGGCGGTCGGATCACCGGCGGTCGACCTGCCACGCACGGCGTCGCGTACGCGATAATGGTCTCCCGGGTGTGGTGGCCGCCGCGCCCGCCCCGTGACACCGGAGGAGAGACGTGGCCAAGAACCTTCCCCCCGAACGAGTCGACCCCGCCTGGCCCGAGGTGGCCGACGGCGAGCACCCCGTGACGGAGCTGACCGCGGAGGTCCAGGGCTCGCTGTCGCCGTTCGGCGAGGTCGAGTTCCCGCTGGACGACGTGCCCTACGTGCACCCGTCCACGCAGGTGAACCGGTAGCCGAGGCCGCGCTCACCCCCGTCGCCGGCCTGCTGCTCGCGGCCGGCGCGGGGCGGCGCATGGGCACGCCCAAGGCGCTGGTGGAGCTGGACGGCGAGCCGCTGGTCCGCCGCGCGCTGCGGGTGCTGGCCGACGGCGGCGCGGCGCCGGTCGCGGTGGTGGTCGGCGCGCGGGCCGCGGAGGTGCGCGCGCTGCTCCCGGCCGGTGTCACGGCCGTCGAGGCGCCCGACTGGGCGAGCGGGATGGGGGCCTCGCTGCGGGCGGGGCTGACGGCGCTGGCCGACCTCGCCGGCGGTCGGGACGCGGGCGCGGCCGTCGTGCACCTCGTGGACCTGCCCGGCGTCCCCGCGGCGGCGGTGGCGCGGCTGCGGGCGGTGGCGTCCGGGCCGGCGGCCCTGGCGCGGGCGTCGTACGGCGGGCGGCCGGGGCACCCGGTGCTGCTCGGGCGGGCGCACTGGGCCGCCGCCGCGGCGGCGGCCTCCGGGGACGCCGGGGCCCGGGGCTACCTGGCCGGGCGCACGGACGTCCGGCTCGTGGAGTGCGGTGACCTGGCCGGCCGGCCCGGTGACGTCGACACCCCGGAGCAGCTGGCGGCCTTCGCGGCCCGGCGCGTCCCCGGTCGCTGACCCGGCGCGGGCCGCGCCGGGTCCGTCGCCGCTCAGCCCAGGTTGAGCTGCTGGCCGATCCGCAGGGCGGTCGGGCGCACCCCGGGGTTGGCCTTCGCGAGGGTCTGCCAGCCGCCGGCGACCCCGTTGCGCGCGGCGATGTCGGAGAGCGTGTCGCCGGCCTGGACGCGGACGGTGCCACCGGCGTTCCGGGCTGCGGCGGCGGGGGCCGCGCTGGCGGCCGGGGCGGCCGCCGGGCGGGCCTGCGGGGCCGCCTTGATCGAGGGCGGGGTGCCCTTCAGGCCGAGCTTGCGCGAGCAGGCCGGCCAGGCGCCCCAGCCCTGCTTGGCGAGCACCCGCTCGGCCACCGCGATCTGCTCCTCGCGGCTGGCGTGGTGGGCCGCGCCCTGGCCGCCGAAGGCGCGCCAGGTGCTCGGGGTGAACTGCAGGCCGCCGCTGAAGCCGTTCCCGGTGTTGATGTTCCAGTTGCCGCTGGCCTCGCACTCGACGAGGCGGTCCCACGGGGAGGCGGCGGCGGCCGAGGCCGCGGGGGCGGCGGCGAGCGGGGCGCTCAGGACGGCGCCGGCGACGGCGGTGCGGGCGATGGTGCGCCCGGTCGTACTCGGAGCACGGTGACGGCCTCGGTAACGCGCCATGGCAGTTCTCCGGCACGGCTCCTGCACCGGCCGCCCGGGGAGTGGGCGGTGACGCGACCTGGGGTGGGTCGCGCCCGGTTTCCTGTCCCGCGCACGGGGTGTCGGCATCGGGGAGCCGGAACCACCGGACAGGAGGGGAGCGCTGCGGTTCCGGGTTCCTCGGGAGGGGAGACCCGGGGAACGGGGATCAAGTTACGGCGACCACGGGCCGCAGCGAAATCGGAGCGACACCGTTCCGAGACCAACCGGACGGGGTATCCGTCGTTGCGGCCCACGTTCTCCCTGCTCACGGCCGGTGAGCGGGTCACCGGATCGTGCGTCCCCCGTTGCGCTCGAGTGACGTAGATCACAGCACCGGTGGCATCCGACCGGTCGTTCGCCGGCCCGTAACCTCTCGTTGCGTGGAGCTGACGCACGTCGACGCCGCCGGGGCCGCCCGGATGGTGGACGTCTCCGACAAGCCGGCCACGGCGCGCACCGCGGTGGCCTCGGGGGTGCTCCGCACGACCCCCGAGGTCGTGGACCTCCTGCGCCGCGACGGCCTGCCCAAGGGCGACGCGCTGGCCACCGCCCGGATCGCCGGGATCATGGGCGCCAAGCGCACCCCGGAGCTCGTGCCGCTGTGCCACCCGATCGCGCTCTCCGGCGTCGCGCTCGACCTCGAGCTCGACGGGGCGCAGGTCCGCATCCGGGCGACGGTGCGCACGACGGACCGCACCGGGGTGGAGATGGAGGCGCTGACGGCCGTGGCCGTCGCCGGGCTGGCGCTGCACGACATGGTCAAGGCCGTCGACCCCGCGGCCGTGCTCGACGGCGTGCGGGTCGAGCGCAAGGAGGGCGGGAAGACCGGCACCTGGACGCGCGCGCCGGGAGCGGAGGGCGCGGCAGCGCCGCCGGAGGCGGCGGACCCCGCGGCGGCGCCGGTCGGGGCGGAGCGCCCCGGGGGCCGCGCGGCCGACCCCGACGCGCCCCGGCCGGGCGCGACCCGGGGCACGGCGCGCGTGGTCACCGCGTCGAACCGGGCCGCGGCGGGGGTGTACGCCGACCGCAGCGGGCCCGTCGTCGTGTCCTGGCTGCGCGAGCGCGGCTTCGCCTGCCCGGACGCCGCGGTGGTGCCCGACGGCGAACCCGTCGGCGCCGCGCTGCGGGCCGCGGTGGCCGACGGCGTGGACGTCGTCATCACCACCGGCGGGACGGGCATCTCCCCCACCGACGCCACGCCCGAGGTGACCCGGGCGGTGCTCGACCACGAGCTGCCCGGGCTCGCGGACGCGATCCGGGCGGCGGGGGCGCCGGCGGTGCCGACGGCCGTGCTGTCCCGCGGCCTGTCCGGCGTGGCGGGCCGCACGCTGGTGGTCAACCTGCCCGGGTCGACCGGGGGCGTGCGGGACGGCCTGGGCGTGCTCGACGGCGTCCTGCACCACGCGGTGGACCAGCTGCGCGGGGAGGACCACCGCGGCGGTCCGGGTGGCGACCCCGGCTCCGGGGGACACCCCGCGGGCGACCCGGTGTCACCGGGTGCCCGAAGCGAAGACTGAGCACAGCGAGGGAGTGCGATGAGCATCGTCCGCCGCGCCGCCGTGGGCACCGCGCCGCTCGACGTCGCCGAGCACGCGGCCCTGGTCGACGACGCGGCCGCCGGGGCGGTGGTCACGTTCGCCGGCGTCGTGCGCGACCACGACGGCGGGCGGTCGGTGCGGGGGCTGGAGTACAGCGCCCACCCGACCGCCGCCGCCGTCGTCGCCCGCGTGGCCGAGGCCGTCGCCGCCCGCGCCACGGGCGTCCGGGCGCTCGCGGTGAGTCACCGCGTCGGGAGGCTGGGCATCGGCGAGGTCGCGCTGGCGTGCGCCGTCGCCGCGGACCACCGGCAGGCGGCTTTCGCGACGTGCGCGGACCTGGTCGACGAGGTCAAACGCGCGCTGCCGGTCTGGAAGCACCAGGTCTTCACCGACGGCAGCGACGAATGGGTCAATTCGACCTGATCCGCCGTCCGGGGCGCCACCATTTCGTTCCGCTGTCGCCGCTGATCGGCCGTTCGGCGAGCGAGTTATACCGTTCGCCGTTGTACGACGGCCGTTCGGCTACGGCGCGGGAGCTCGGCGGCGAGGAGCTCAGTTGTGGACGACGCCGTGCCGCGCGACCGCGTGGTGGCGGCGCGGGTGGTGGGCGCGCTTCACCGCGTGGACCTTGCCGCCGCGGACCTTGACCGACCGGTCGGGCCGGACGGACTTCGACGCGGAGGCCGGCGCGGAGGCCTTGCGGGCCGCCGGGGCGCCCGACGCCGTCCCGCGCAGGCCCATCTTGCGGGAGCAGGCCGGCCAGGCGTTCCAGCCCTGGGCGGCGAGGGTGCGCTCGGCGACGGCGATCTGCTCGGACTTGCTGGCCTGGTGGGGCATGCCGGAGCCGCCGAAGGACTTCCACGTGCGGGCGTTGAACTGGATGCCGCCGTAGTAGCCGTTGCCGGTGTTGCTGTTCCAGTTGCCGCCGCTCTCGCACTGGGCCAGGCGGTCCCAGGCGGACTCGGGGGCGGCGTCGGCCGTGCCGGCGAGCGCGAGGGGGGCGCCGGCGGCGACAGCACCCACGACGGCCAGCCGCAGCAGACTTCGGCCGTGGGCGGTACGGGTTCGAGCGCTCATGATCGGTTCTCTCCTTGGGCGTCCCGCCGGGTTGTCGGTCCGTGATCCACGGGTGAGCGGACTCGGGGAGCGAGACCTCGGGGGACGTGCGTCGGGTCGGGTTCAGCAGGTCGTGCCGGGGCCGCGGTCCGTTCCGGGGAGGTACCGGCCCTGGGAGAACGGTACGAAATCGAACCTGAGTGGCGTCAAATGCTTCTCAGGGTGAGCGTGCTCACGTTAACGCTGAGTTACGCAAGCGCTAACACCATTTCTGCTGGTCATGACACATGACGATCACGCGGCAATCTCGCGAGAAGAATCGCTGCCGATCCGGAAATGTTCTGTTGCTCACGCCGGTCGCTTCCACCCGACGTGAGCGGGTGCGACTCTCCGTGACCGTCCGGCGCTGGCGTCCCGGCCGCGCGGCCGCCATGCTGAAGGCGTGGACACCTCGGCCGCCGGCGCCGCCGACACCCCTGTGCCGGACCTCCCCGGGCCGGACCTCCCCGGGCCGGACCTCCCCGGGGAGGATCACCCGGGGCCCGACTCCCCCGGGGCGCTCGCCGACGCCCTGGCGGCGACCGGCTACCTCGCCGACGACGGGTTGGCCACCGCCGCCTTCCTCGCCCTGCGGATGCGCCGGCCGCTGTTCTGCGAGGGCGAGCCGGGGACGGGCAAGACCGCGCTGGCGCGGGCGCTCGCGACGGTGCTGGGGGCGGAGCTGATCCGCCTGCAGTGCCACGAGGGCATCGACGCCGCCCAGGCGCTCTACGACTGGGACTTCCCGCGCCAGCTGCTGCACCTGCGCGCCATGGAGGCGGCCGGGGCGGGCGGCGGCGACGCCGAGGCGCTGGAGAGGGGGCTTTACGACCCGCGCTTCCTGCTCGCCCGCCCGATCCTGCGGGCGCTGCAGAGCCCGTGCGCCGTGCTGCTCGTCGACGAGATCGACCGGGCGGACGACGAGTTCGAGGCCTTCCTGCTGGAGGTGCTCACCGAGCACGCCGTGTCGATCCCCGAGCTGGGCGAGGTGCGCGCCGCCGTGCCACCCGTGGTCGTCCTCACCTCGAACCGGACCCGCGAGGTGCACGACGCGCTCAAGCGGCGCTGCCTGTACCTGTGGCTGGACCACCCCGACGTCGCCCGGGAGATCGCCATCCTGCGGGCGCGGATCCCCGGCCTGCCCGAGCGGCTGGCCGCGGAGGTGGCCGCCGCCGCGCACCGGCTGCGCGAGGCCGACCTGCTCAAGCCGCCGGGGGTCGCCGAGTCGCTGGACTGGGCGCGGGCGCTGCTGCTCGTCGGCGCGCGGCACCTGGACGTCGACAGCGCCGCCGCGACCCTGGGGGCCGTGCTCAAGTACCGCGAGGACGCCGACCGCGTCCGGGCACGGCTCGACACCCTGCTCGCGTCGTGACCCGCCCGGAGTGGGAGGAAGGCCACCTTCACGGCACCACGCGCCGTGAAGGTGGCCTTCCTGGCAGTCCGGCACCGGCCGACCCCCCTTCCGCGGAGCCGACCGAGGGCGCCGCGGCCGTGCGCGGGCTCGTCGGGTTCACCGCCGTGCTGCGCCACGCGGGGCTGCCGGTCACCACCGAGCGGGTCGCGGCGTTCCTCAGCGCCGTCGACGCCCTGGGCACCGGGCGCGAGCAGGTGTACCGCGCGGGGCTGTGCACGCTGTGCGGCGACCCCGACGACCTGCCGCGCTACGAGCGCGCCTTCGTCGACTGGTTCGACGACGACGGGCGGCCCGCGCGCCCGCGGCCTCCGGCGCGGACACCGCCCCGCCTCGCCGCCCCGCTGCCCACCGGCGCCGGCGGCGAGCTCCGCGCGGCCGAGACGAGCCCGGACGTCCGCGCGACGGCGTCGGAGACGGAGCTGCTGCGCCACCACGACCTCGGCGAGCTGTCGGTCGCCGAGCGGGCGCACCTGCGCGCGCTGCTGGCGCTGCTGCGGCCCGACCCCCCGACCCGCCCGTCGCGCCGCCGCGCCCCCGCCCGCCGGGGCGTCGCCGACCCGCGGCGCACCCTGCGCGCCGCGCTGCGCACCGACGGCGAGCTGTGCGCGCTGGCCCGCCGCGACCGCTCCCGTCGGCCGCGCAAGGTGGTACTCCTGGTGGACGTGTCCGGGTCCATGGAGCCCTACGCCGACGCGCTGCTGCGCTTCGCGCACGTCGTCGTCCGCCGCGCGCCGGCGTCGACCGAGGTGTTCACCCTCGGGACCCGGCTCACCCGGGTCACCCGCGAGCTGCGGCTGCGCGACCCGGAGCACGCGCTGGCCGCGGCCGGGCGCGCGATCCCGGACTGGTCGGGCGGCACGCGCCTGGGCGAGGCGGTGGCCGCGTTCGTCGACCGCTGGGGCCGGCGCGGGGCGGCCCGGCGGGCGGTCGTCGTGGTGTTCTCCGACGGCTGGGAGCGCGGCGACACCGCGGTGCTCGCCACCCAGCTCGAGCGGCTGCGCCGGCTCGCGCACCGCCTGGTCTGGGTCAACCCGCACGTCGGCAAGGCGGGGTACGCGCCGGTGCAGGGCGGGATCGTCGCCGCACTGCCGTACCTCGACGACCTGGTGGCCGGGCACAGCCTGGCCACCCTCACCGAGCTGCTCGAGGTGGTGCGGCGTGCGTGACGTGATCGATCGACTGCACGGCTGGTGGACCGACGGGAAGGCCGTGGCGCTGGCGACGGTCGTGGGCACCTACCGCTCGGCCCCGCGCCAGCCCGGCGCGTCGATGCTGGTCGGGCCGGGAGGCGAGGCCGTCGGCAGCGTCTCCGGCGGGTGCGTCGAGGGCGCGGTCTACGAGCTGGGCCAGGAGGTGCTCGACAGCCACCGGCCGGTGCTGCAGCGCTACGGCGTGTCCGACGACGACGCCTTCGCCGTCGGGCTGACCTGCGGCGGGATCATCGACCTGTTCGTCGAGGAGGTCGACCGGGAGACGTTCCCGCAGCTGGGCGCCGTGGCCGAGGCCGTCGCCGCGGAGCAGCCGGTGGCCGTGGCGACGGTGGTCGTCGGGCCGCCGGAGCGGCTCGGGGCGCGGCTGGTGGTGTGGCCGGACCGGGTCGACGGCACCACGGGGTCGGCCCGGCTGGACGACGCCGTCTCCGACGACGCCCGCGGGCTGCTCGACTCCGGCCGCAACGGCACGCTGCACTACGGCGTGGACGGGCAGCGCCGCGGCGAGGGGCTCGACGTGTTCGTCGAGTCGTTCGCGCCGGCCCCGCGGATGATCGTGTTCGGGGCGATCGACTTCGCCGCCGCCGTCGCCCGGATGGGCGCCTTCCTCGGCTACCGGGTGACGGTGTGCGACGCCCGGCCCGTCTTCGCCACCGAGTCCCGGTTCCCCGGGGCGAACGAGGTCGTCGTCGACTGGCCGCACCGCTACCTCGCCGCCGAGGCCGCCGCCGGGCGCGTCGACGGGCGCACCGCGCTGTGCGTGCTCACCCACGACCCCAAGTTCGACGTGCCGCTGCTGGAGGTCGCGCTGCGGCTGCCCGAGGTCGGCTACATCGGCGCGATGGGCTCGCGCCGCACGCACGACGACCGGCGCGCCCGGCTGCTGGAGCGGGGCGTGACGGAGGCGGAGCTGGCGCGCATGTCGTCGCCGATGGGCCTGGACCTGGGCGGGCGGACGCCGGAGGAGACGGCCGTGTCCATCGCCGCGGAGCTGGTCGCCACGCACTGGGGCGGCGCGGGCGTGCGCCTGGCCGACCGCGCGGGCCCGATCCACGGCCCGTCCCCCACCGTCTGACCCCGCCCCGGCCGGACCGCCCGCCCCGGTGATCGGGACGCGCGGATGCCTGGGGTCGTCCACGTAGCCGTCGACGCCCGCGCGACCCGATCACGCCCGGAAGATCACGACGCGCGGGTGTTCAGGGTCGCACGCACAGCCACTGACACACGCGCAGCCCGATCTCGCTGCAGTGATCACGACCCGCGGGTGCCGAGGGGCGTCCCCACCACCACCGACACCCGCGGAACGCGATCTCGCTGCGGTGGTCGCGGTCCGCGGGTGCTGGGGGTCGTCGGCGCGGTCGTAGGCTGCGGCATGCGGATCTACGCCGAGCGGCCGGGGCGGGCGGCGCTGCAGGTCCTGGCCGACGTGGGCGTGCTCGTGTGGGTGTGGGTCGTCCAGGACCTGGCGCGCGCGGCGCGGGACGCCCTGCTCGCACTGCGGGGGCCGGCCGGGCGGCTGACCGAGGCCGGCGACGCGATCGGCCGCGCGTTCGACGGCGCGGCGGGCACCGCGGGCGGCGTGCCGTTCGTCGGGGACGACCTCGCGCGGGCGCTGGGGGCCGGGACGGCGGCGGGCGGGTCGCTCGCGGCGTCCGGGCGGGACCTGGCGGCGACGGCGGCGCTCGCGGCGTGGGGCGTCGCCGCGGCGGTGCTGGCGGTCGGGGTGGTGCCCGTCGTCGGGCTGTGGCTCGCGCTGCGGGTCCGGTGGGTGCGGGCGGCGTCCTCGGCGCGCCGGGCCCGGGCCGCCGGGGACGACCTGCTCGCGCTGCGCGCGCTGGCCCGGGTACCGACGCGGCGGCTGCTGCGGGTCACCCCGGACCCGGCTGCGGCGTGGCGGCGGGCCGACCCCGACGCGCTGGCCGGGCTCGCGGCGCTGGAGCTGGCCGGGCTGGGCCTGAGCGGCCGTCGCCCGCCGGTGCGCGGGGCGGGGACGGACGGGCCGAGCACGACGGGTCCGTGGCGGCCCGAGCACGACGGGTCGTGACGGGCCCGCGCCCGCGTCGTCACCGGGCGATCGGACCGCGGGGCTGATCACCGGGGCGAGGAGACGCCC